>NZ_JBEZKL010000051.1:0-51160 GCF_040704695.1 Streptomyces sp. NPDC048411 | reverse complement strand
CCCCGATACTGGGTGTATCGGGGCGAGCCCGACAACGCAGCGAGCGTGCGTGCCAGGCGTCGTCTGGCAGGCGGGACTTTCGAAACACGCCCTAGCAGGGTGTGCTGCCGGGCGGGGTCGACCAATGCCGTGACCGGCAACGCTTGCCCCATGAGGAGCGTCGTCCAGTGCGGGCGCGCTGGGCGGCGCGACGGGACAGAACAACTAGTGCGGCTGGCAGGCGGGGCACCAGAAGAGGTTGCGGGCTGCCAGGTCCGCCGTGCGGACCTCCGTGCCGCAGATGTGGCACGGCTGGTGCGTCCGGCGGTACACGTACACCTCGCCCCCGTGGTCGTCCACCCGCGGCGCGCGGCCCATCGCCTCAGGAAGGTGCTCGGGGCGGACCGTGTCGATGCGGTTGTTCCGCACACCCTCGCGCATCAGCATCACCAGGTCGTCCCACATCGCGTCCCACTCCGCACGGGTGAGGTCCTTGCCCAGTCGGTACGGGTCGATGCCGTGGCGGAAGAGGACCTCGGCGCGGTAGACGTTGCCGACGCCGGCGATGACCTTCTGGTCCATCAGCAGGGCGGCGACGGTGATGCGGCTGCGCGAGATCCGCTGCCAGGCGCGTTCGCCGTCCTCGTCGGTCCGTAGCGGGTCCGGGCCCAGCCGGTCGTGTATCGCGCGCTTCTCGGGTTCCGTGATCAGGGCGCAGGTGGTCGGACCGCGCAGATCCGCGTGGTGTTCGTCGTTGGCCAGGCGCAGGCGGACCGTGTCGGTGGGCGGCGGTACCGGTGCCGTACCGAAGTGGAGCTTGCCGAACAGTCCCAGGTGGATGTGGACCCAGCCGAAGTCCTCGAAACCGAGGAACAGGTGCTTGCCGTGCGCGTCGACGCCGGTGAACGCACGGCCGTCGAGGAGCGCCGCGCTGTCCGCGAACCTGCCCTGCGGGCTGCTCACCCGCACCGGCCCGCCCACGAACCGGTCGCGATGGTCCGCGGCCAGGCGGTGGATCGTGTGTCCCTCGGGCACGGCGGTGGCTCTCCTCGGTCGGGTCGGGACATGGCTGTGCCGCCGGGCGGGCCGGCGGCACAGGGGATGTGGGGCGGTCAGCCCTGCTGCGGGTGGTGGGCGGGGATCGGGGGAAGCTCGCCCGTCGTCTCGTACGCCGTCAGCATCTCAATACGACGGGTGTGACGCTCCTCACCGGAGTACGGCGTGGCGAGGAAGATCTCGACGAACTTCGTCGACTCCTCCACCGTGTGCATCCGGCCACCGATGGCCACCACGTTGGCGTTGTTGTGCTCGCGGCCGAGCGCGGCGGTCTGCTCGCTCCAGGCGAGTGCGGCGCGTACGCCCTTCACCTTGTTGGCGGCGATCTGCTCACCGTTGCCGGAGCCGCCGATCACGATGCCGAGGCTGCCCGCGTCCGCGGCCGTCCTCTCGGCGGCGCGGAGGCAGAACGGCGGGTAGTCGTCCTGGGCGTCGTAGATGTGGGGGCCACAGTCGACGGCTTCGTGGCCCTGGGCCGTGAGCCACTCGACGAGGTGGTTCTTGAGTTCGAAGCCGGCATGGTCGGAGCCGAGGTACACGCGCATGTTCCGAGTGTGGCATGGGCGGCGCCGGGTAGCCGTCATCGGGGTCGGGACCCTCCGGGCCGGCCGGAGCCGCGGAGCCCTTGTGCGGGGTACGTGGGCAATCTCACTCAACAATCCGACAACCAATCCGGAAGAGGGGGTTCCGCTTCCGGGGTTCCACAGGCTTCAATGCTGAGACTCCCCATCCAGACCACCGTGCAGCGGCACAGCCACGGAACTGAGTGATATCCAAAACGTAAGGATTCGATCCATGACCCAGACGACTCTGGCAGGGCCGGGCCACCAGCCCGGCGAGCCGGACCGGGCGGACAAGCCGGGCTCCTCCGACGGGCTCCAGGCCGGTCTCAAGAATCGGCACCTCTCGATGATCGCCATCGGCGGGGTGATCGGCGCCGGCCTCTTCGTGGGCTCCGGCGCAGGTATCGCCGCCGCGGGACCCGCCATTCTGCTGTCGTACGCGCTGGTCGGCCTCATGGTCGTCTTCGTGATGCGGATGCTGGGCGAAATGGCCGCGGCCCGTCCGAGCTCGGGCTCCTTCTCTGCATACGCCGACCAGGCCCTCGGCCGCTGGGCCGGCTTCTCGATCGGCTGGCTGTACTGGTTCTTCTGGGTCGTGGTGCTCGCCGTCGAAGCCACGGCGGGTGCCAAGATCCTGGAGGGCTGGGTGCCGGGCGTCCCGCAGTGGGCGTGGGCACTGATCGTGATGGTGGTGCTCACCGCGACGAACCTGGTCTCGGTCTCTTCGTACGGAGAGTTCGAGTTCTGGTTCGCCGGGATCAAGGTCGTGGCGATCGGCGCGTTCGTCGTCGTCGGACTGCTCGCCGTCTTCGGGGTGCTGCCCGGTTCGGACAACCCCGGCGCGGGGCTCGCGCATCTCACGGACACCGGCGGGTTCTTCCCCAAGGGGCCGGGCGCCATCCTCACCGGTGTGCTGATGGTCGTCTTCTCGTTCATGGGCAGCGAGATCGTGACGCTGGCGGCCGGCGAGTCGGAGAACCCGCAGCGCGCCGTCCAGAAGGCCACCAACAGCGTGATCTGGCGGATCGCCGTCTTCTACCTGGGCTCGATCTTCGTCGTGCTGACGCTGCTTCCGTGGAACGACGCGTCGATCCTCAAGGACGGCAGCTATGTCGCCGCACTGAACTCGATCGGTATCCCGCACGCCGGCCAGGTGATGGACGTCATCGTGCTGACGGCCGTGCTGTCCTGCCTCAACTCCGGCCTCTACACGGCCTCGCGGATGGCGTTCTCGCTCGGCGGCCGCGGTGACGCGCCGAAGGCGTTCGCCCGGACGAACAAGCGGGGCGTGCCGCAGGCGGCCATCCTGTCCTCCGTCGTCTTCGGCTTCGTCGCCGTGTTCTTCAACTACCAGTGGCCGGACACCGTCTTCCAGTTCCTGCTGAACTCGTCCGGTGCGGTCGCCCTGTTCGTCTGGCTGGTCATCTGCTTCACCCAGCTGCGCATGCGGGGCATCATCCTGCGCGAGTCGCCGGAGAAGCTGGTCGTACGGATGTGGCTCTTCCCATATCTGACCTGGGCGACCATCGCGATGATCTCGTTCGTGCTGGTCTACATGCTGACCGACGACAGCGGCCGTCAGCAGGTGCTGCTCTCGCTGCTTGTCGCGGCGATCGTGGTGGGGATCGCGCTGGTACGTGAGGTCCGGCAGCGCAGGAGCGGAGCCATCACGGCGGACGCGACCGCCGACGCCTGACCGAGCCCGTCCCTGCCTGACGGCCGATGTCAGGTAATACCGGGGAGGCTCTCCCGCCGGATGTCACTGGGCGAACGGAGAGCCTCCCCAGAACGACCAGGTGCCCGCCCAGTTCAACTTCCGCCCCGGCAACCCCGGATACATGGAGGAACTGGCCGGCTTCCCGACCGGTTTCACGCCCCGGCCCGGACCTCGTCGGCACCACCGGTGCCGACGAGGTCCGGGCCGCCGTCGTGTACGCCGCCGCCCGCGGACTGCCTGTCGCCGGCCAGGCCACCGGGCACGGTCTGGCCGGCGCCGCCGACGGCGGGGTGCTGATCAGTACGCACCGGATGGACGACGTACGCGTCGACGCCGCCGGGACCGCCCGGATCGGGGCGGGGGTGCGCTGGGGCCGGGTCGTCGAGGCCGCCGCCGCGCACGGCCTCGCCCCGCCGAACGGCTCCGTGCCCAGCGTCGGCGCCGCCTCGTACCCGCTGGGCGGCGGACTCGGAGTGCTGGGCCGCACGTTCGGGTACGCCGGCGGCGGGGACCGTACCGGGGGATTCCACGACGAGCGGACGCGGAAGAGGCCCGCCGGTGTGGTGTCGCAGTACGACCCGGCGAGCCTCTTCGGAGGGGTTTACGAGGGCTGGTGCCCCGGTCAGCCGCGGCGGCCGACGAGCTTCCAGGCGGCGGGCAGCGCGCCCATCGCCAGGGCCGCCTTCAGCGCGTCACCGAGCAGGAACGGCACCAGGCCCGCCGCGATCGCGGCGCTCGCCGACATCCCCGTGGAAAGCGCCAGGTACGGGACACCGACCGCGTAGATGATCGCGGAGCCGAGCACCATCGTGCCCGCCGTGCGCAGCACCGAGCGGTCGCCGCCGCGACGGGCGAGGCCGCCGACCACGGTGGCGGCGAGCAGCATGCCGAGGACGTAACCGAACGAGGCACCGCCCGCGCCGGAGCTGCCGCCCGCGAACCACGGCATGCCCGCCATGCCGACGAGCGCGTACACGGCCAGGGAGAGGAAGCCGCGGCGGGCACCGAGGGCGGTGCCGACGAGGAGCGCGGCGAAGGTCTGGCCGGTGACGGGGACCGGGGAGCCGGGGACCGGGACGGCTATCTGGGCCGCGATGCCGGTGAGCGCGGCGCCGCCGACCACCAGGGCCGTGTCGACGGCGTAGCGGTGCCGGGCTGCGGGCAGCAGGTCGGCGAGGACCGCTCCGGTACGGACGGGGGCGGCGGCAGCAGTGCTCATCGGGACTCCGCGGTGGTGAGGGCAGGTGGGGACAGACTGAGGGTGACGTTAGCCCACGGGTTAACGCTCGATCACCATCAGCCGCCCACAAAGCGTCGCTTGACGGCTTGGTGGGGTTCACACAAAGGCCGGTGAGCAATCACACGACGGCGTGATGCTTGTCACTGAGGTGAGGGCAGGCAGGGGGCTGTCCGCCGGGCGGGGTCCTGCAACGTGAGACTGTAGATTCCCCATAAGAGGGTCCCCCCAGCTACCGGACCCGTTGAATGATCCGAGAGTGATCCGCACCCCCATGCACGACGCCCCTCCCCCCACGGAGCCCAGGCAGCCGGAACCGCTGGCGCACGGGCTGAAACAGCGCCATCTGACGATGCTCGGACTGGGCGGGGTGATCGGCGCCGGGCTCTTCGTGGGTTCGGGCGCCGGGATCGCCGTCGCGGGCCCGGCCATCGTCGTGTCGTATCTGATCGCGGGCGGCCTCGCGATGCTGGTGATGCGGATGCTCGGCGAGATGTCCGCCGCGATGCCCGCCTCCGGTTCGTTCTCCGTCCATGCGGAGCGGGCGCTCGGCCGGTGGGCCGGGTTCAGTGTGGGCTGGCTCTACTGGTTCCTGCTGGTGATCGTCCTCGCCGTGGAGGCGACCGCTGCCGCGACGATCGCCCATGGCTGGGTGCCGGCCGTGGCCCAATGGGCCTGGGTGCTGGTGTTCATGGTGGTGTTCACCGTCGCCAATCTGACCGCGGTGAAGAACTTCGGCGAGTTCGAGTTCTGGTTCGCCGCGCTCAAGGTCGCCGCGATCGTGCTCTTCCTCGTGCTCGGGCTGCTGGCCATTTTCGGTCTGCTCCCGGACACGGAGCCGGTAGGACTGACCAACCTGACCGGCCAGGGCGGTTTCCTGCCGAACGGCTGGGCCGGGGTCGTGTCCGGTGTCCTGACTGTCGCCTTCGCGTTCGGCGGACTGGAGGTCGTGACGATCGCGGCGGCCGAGACCGACGATCCGGCGCGCGCGGTGGGACGCGCCGTGCGCAGCGCGGTCGTGCGCATCCTCTTCTTCTACGTCGGGTCGATGCTGGTGATCGTGACGGTCCTGCCGTGGACCGCGCAGCAGGCCGGTCTGAGCCCGTACGTCAAGGTCCTGGACGCGATCGGGGTGCCGTCGGCCGGGCAGATCATGAACATCGTGGTGTTCGTGGCGCTGCTCTCCGCACTGAACGCCAATCTCTACGGCGCGTCCCGGATGATCTTCTCGCTGGCCGAGCGCGGCGAGGGGCCGCGCGGGCTGCTCAAGGTGTCGGGCGGCCGAGGCGGCGAGGGCGGAGTGCCACGGCGCGCGGTGCTCGCCTCGGTCGCCTTCGGCTTCGTCTCCGTACTCCTCAATCTGAAGTGGCCCGACTCCGTCTTCCTCTATCTGCTCAACTCGGTGGGCGCGGTGCTGCTGTTCGTATGGGGGCTGATCGCCGCGTCCCAACTGCGGCTGCGCCGCCGTATCGAACGGGAAGCACCCGAGGCCCTGACACTGCGGATGTGGTTCTTCCCCTGGCTGACCTGGCTGACCCTGGTCGCCCTGGTGGCCGTGCTCGTGCTGATGCTGACGGATGACGTGGCGCGGCCGCAGGTGCTGTGGTCGGCGGGGGCGACCGGCCTGATGCTGCTCGTGGCGCTGGCGCGGGAGGTGCGGGACCGGCGTCGGGGCTGACGGGGCGGAGCCGTCGCGGGTGCGTACGCGCGTGTGCACCATGTGTGAGCCCGGTGCCCGTATAGCGGACAGCTGTTCCCTGCGAGCGGGGGGCGCGGACAGACTGTTGGCCTCGTCCACCGTCTCACCTACCGAACAGAGCACGTCCATGTCTCGGACCTCCGCGTCTCCCCCCACCACCGGCTCCGACGTCTCCGCAACCCCGGTCGACTCCGCCCTCACCCATGGACTCAAGCAGCGCCATCTGTCGATGATCGCCCTCGGCGGCGTCATCGGTGCCGGGCTGTTCGTCGGTTCCGGCGCCGGTATCGCCTCCGCCGGGCCCTCGATCGTCCTCGCCTACGCCATCTCCGGACTGCTGGTCATGTGCGTGATGCGCATGCTCGGCGAGATGTCCGCCGCCAATCCGGCATCCGGCTCGTTCTCCGTCCATGCGGAACGGGCGATCGGACCGTGGGCGGGATTCACCGCCGGGTGGGCGTTCTGGGTGCTGCTCTGTGTCGCCGTCGGTCTTGAGGGGATCGGCGCCGCGAAGATCGTCACCGGCTGGCTGCCCGGCACCCCGGAGTGGGCCTGGGTCGCACTGTTCATGGCGGTCTTCCTCGGCACGAACCTGGCCGCCGTGAAGAACTTCGGCGAGTTCGAGTTCTGGTTCGCCGCGCTCAAGGTCGCCGCGATCACGCTCTTCCTGGGGTTGGGTGTGCTGGCGATCCTCGGCGTGCTGCCCGGCACGGACGCCCCCGGCCTTGCCAATCTCACCGGCGACGGCGGGTTCCTGCCGAACGGCTCCAACGGCTTCATCATCGGGCTGCTGGCCTCGGTCTTCGCGTACGGCGGTCTGGAGACGGTCACCATCGCCGCGGCCGAGTCCGAGAACCCGGTACGGGGTGTCGCGAAGGCGGTGCGGACGGCGATGTGGCGGATCGCGCTGTTCTACGTCGGTTCGATGGCGGTCATCGTCACGCTCGTGCCGTGGGACGACCCGAAGGTCGCCACGGTCGGCCCGTTCTACGCGACCCTCGACCACCTCGGCATCAGCGGCGCCGCGGAGATCATGAATGTGGTCATTCTGGTCGCGCTGCTCTCCGCGATGAACGCGAACATCTACGGCGCCTCGCGCATGGCCTGCTCACTGGTCGCCCGCGGCCAGGGCCCGCAGCGGCTCGGCAGGGTCACCTCCGGGGTGCCCCGCAACGCGGTTCTCGTCTCGTCCGTCTTCGGTTTCCTCTGCGTGCTGCTCAGCTACTGGCGGCCGGACGATGTCTTCCCCTGGCTGCTCAACATGATCGGCGCGGTGATCCTGGTCGTCTGGATCTTCATCGCGGCCTCGCAGCTGGTGCTGCGTACCCGGCTGGAGCGCGAGGCGCCCGAGAAGCTGGTGGTACGGATGTGGCTGTTCCCGGTGGGGACGGTGCTGGCGCTGCTGGCCATGGCCGGCATCTTCCTGCTGATGCTGGGCCGGCCCGAAACGCGTGACCAGCTGCTGGCGACCGGTCTGCTGACCGCCGTCCTCATCGTGACCGGTGTCGTACGACAGCGGCGGGCCGCGGCCGTCACGGGCTGACGTCCGGTGCGCACGGCACATTGAGGGAGAGCAGCGCGCCGCCCTCTTCCCCCAGCCGCAGCTCGCTCACCGCCGCGTTCCGCAGCTGCGGAAAGACGCGGCGGTAGGCGCCGAGCGGGATCGACAGCAGTTCGCACAGCACCAGCCGCAGCAGCGTGTTGTGCGCGACGACGAGGACCCGCTGCCCCGGATGGCCGGCCGCGATCCGGCGCAGCGCCATCGTTCCCCGGGCCGCCGCCACGCGCGGGTCCTCGGCCCCGGGGAAGGCGTTGATCACCGGGTCGGCCCGGAACGCCTCCGCCCGTTCCGGGTCCTCGGCGGCGAACTCGGCGAGGGTGCGCCCCTCCACCGTCCCGAAGTCGCACTCCCGCAGATCGGGTTCGCGTCCGGCTACGAGGTCGAGTGCCCAGCAGGCGGGTTGGGCGGTCTCGATGGCGCGGGTGGCGGTCGACGTCCAGATCGCGTCGACCCGGTGGCGCAACGCCCACTGCGCCAACTGTTCGGCCTGGCGGCGCCCCTCGTCGGTGAGGGCTACGTCACTGACCCCGGCGTAGCGGTTCTCGGCCTGCCACACGGTCTGTCCATGCCGGGCGAGGAACAAGGTGGTCGGGCTGGTGGTCATCGACTCTCCGTTCGCGACCGGGCGTGGGTGGCGAGCGCTCCGGACAGCCGGCCCCGCCGTTCCGGTTCGTCCACCAGCTTGAGGTACGGCTCCGTGTGGCGGGCGGTGCGCGCCAGGTCGGGGCGCAGGATCTGCCGGATTCCGACCATGTGGCCCGCGGGTCGCATCCCCGCACCGCACCCCCCCTTCCTCCTGCTAGCCTTCATTTGCACATAGGTTGCAATAACAACAGGAAAGCAGCTGGAGGGTCCGCCCCATGGCCACGTACACGCTCCCGGAACTCCCGTACGACTACGCGGCGCTCGAACCGGTCATCAACCCGCAGATCATCGAGCTCCACCACGACAAGCACCACGCCGCCTACGTCAAGGGCGCCAACGACACCCTGGAGCAGCTGGAGGAGGCGCGCGCCAAGGAGGCCTGGGGAGCGGTCAACGGCCTGCAGAAGAACCTGGCGTTCCACCTCTCCGGCCACATCCTGCATTCGATCTACTGGCACAACATGAGCGGTGACGGCGGCGGCGAGCCCCTCACGGCGGACGGTGTCGGTGACCTCGCGGATGCGATCACGGAGTCGTTCGGGTCGTTCGCCGGCTTCAAGTCCCAGCTGACGAAGGCTTCGGCCACCACGCAGGGCTCCGGCTGGGGCGTCCTCGCGTACGAGCCGCTGAGCGGCAAGCTGATCGTCGAGCAGATCTACGACCACCAGGGCAATGTCGGCCAGGGTTCCGTCCCGATCCTGGTCTTCGACGCCTGGGAGCACGCCTTCTACCTCCAGTACAAGAACCAGAAGGTCGACTTCATCGAGGCCATGTGGCGCGTCGTCAACTGGCAGGACGTGGCGAAGCGTTACGCGGCCGCCAAGGAGCGCGCCGACGTGCTGCTGCTCGCCCCCTGACGGGGAGGCGCATGAACGTCCTGCTTCGTGATCGTCTTCTCAACCTTCACCGGGCAGGCGGATGAAGGGGGGACCCTCGCCTGGACGTGACAGGTGAGGGTCCTTCTGCCACGCTCCGCGCCAGGGGTGGGGCGGATCAGCCGGGCAGCGGGCCCCCGAGGGACGGCATGGGGACGACCTTGCCGGGATCCGGAGCAGTCACCCGCACCAACTTCCCGTGGTCCGTCAGATTCATCGTCGCCTTGACGCCCGCCGCCCCCATGGGCCAGTCGAGCCGGGTACGCACAACCCGGCCGCTGCGGTCGACCCAGGCATCCGCGTACACGGCAAGCGCACCAACCCGCTCCCGCACGGTGTCGACCTTGGCCCTCATGTCCTTCGCCATCCTCAGCGTGACCGTCTCTTGGGTGAGCAGGCCGCGGTAATGGACCGTGGGCATGCCGTTCACCGTCTCCTCACCGACCTTCGATGTCCGGCGCATCTGCGCCACCTGGCGCAAGACGTGTTCGGGGTCGTTCATCGGTGCCCGTAGCGCGTAATGGGCCTCAGCCTTCTCCCGGCGGATCGATCCCCAGGAACCTTCCATCTCGGCGAATCCGCCGAAGTAGACGGTGTCACCGTCGAAGATCTCCTCCATGCGGGGCGACGTCTTCTGAGGAGCCGCCGCATTGTGGAGCGCGACCCCGAGGCGCCCCTTGGCACCCGCCCAGTCGAAGTCGCCCTTGATCGAGATCATGAAGGAAGTGGTGCTGTCCCCGATCTCGATCTCCTCATCGATCCGGGCGCTGCTCTTCTTCGTCGCGGCCACCGCGGCTCGTACCGCCGCCCCATGATCCGCCTCCGAGCCGGCCCCTGAGGCCTTCGCGGCCTTCGCCGGCTCTTGCGCCGGTCCTGGGTCTCCGGAGCACCCGGCGCACAACAGCACCGCGGTAAGAGCAAGAGGGATGAGGGGACGATGCACGGTCTCTCCGCAAGGAGGTAGCAGATCTACCGACATGCCACCGACGCCGGACGGGTGATCACATTAACGCATCCCCCGGCGTCTACGCGGTGACGAGCGCCATCAGTAGCCCGTCGTACCCCTTCGCGCCGACGATCTGCAGCGCGGTGGCGCTCAACATCGGCTCGGCCGCGACGAGTTCGGTGAACCGGCGCATACCCTGAACCTTCGGGTCGGTGCTGTCCGCATCGACGACCTCGCCATCCCGCACGACGTTGTCGGCGACGATCAGACTGCCGGGCCGGGTCAGCTTGAGGGACCAGGCCAGGTAGTCGGGGTTGCTGGGCTTATCCGCGTCGATGAACACCACGTCGAACGGCCCGTACCCCTCTTCCGCGAGCTCCGGCAGCGTTTCGAGGGCGCGGCCGACCCGGATCTCGACGACATCCGCCAGGCCGGCGCGCTCGATGTTCCCACGCGCGACCTCGGCACACTCCGGGTCGAATTCGAGCGTCACGACCCTGCCGCCCTCGGGCAGCGCCCGCGCCAGCCAGATGGTGCTGTAACCGCCCAGGGTGCCGATCTCCAGCACGGCGCGCGCCCCTTGGAGCCGGGCCAGCAGGTTCAGCAACTTGCCCTGGTTGGCGGCGGCCTGGATTGCCGGAAGCCCCGCTTTGTTACTGACCTCGACAGCCGCGTCCAGGGCTTCGTCCGGACCCACCAGCAGGCCGTTGAAGTAGTCGTCGACCTCGGTCCACTGCGCCAACGTCACGGCAGGTTCCCCTCTCGACATCGCATGAGTTCCTAAAAGGAACTTAACTCATGTGAGGTGAATGCGATGATGGGCGCCATGAGTCTCGCCCCGGCCGACCCCACCGTCCTGCATCCGATGCCGGGCGTACAGATCGGGCACGGCGCGATCATCGGCGCCGGCGCGGTCGTCACCGGTGACGTACCCGACTACGGCATCGTCGGCGGCAATCCGGCCAACCTGATCCGTACCCGGTACGACGACGAGACCATCGCCCGGCTCCTGGCCGTCGCCTGGTGGGACTGGCCCACCGAGCACCTCACCCGACACATCCGCACCGTCATGTCCGGCAGCGTCGACGACCTCGAAACGGCTGCCCCGGAGGGGACTTCGTGACGATCACCGTTCGAGAACTCACCTACTACCCGGTCAAGGGCTGCGCCGGCACCACGGTCGACTCCGCGCAGGTCCTCGGAACCGGCCTCAAACACGACCGGACATTCATGGTGGTGGACGCGGCGGACGGCGCGTTCCGCAGCCAGCGTACGCACCCGCCGATGGCCGCTATCAGGGTCGAAGTCATCGACGACGGAGCGGCGTTGGTCCTGTTTGCCGAGGGCGTCGAGCCGCTGCGTCTGGACGTCGACCGGGACGGCCCGCGCCGCGAGGTCAGCATGTTCGACCGCCCGCTCGGCGCGGCCGCCGACCAGGGGGACGAGGTCGCGGAATGGTTCTCCGACGCGCTCGGAGCCAAGTCCCGCCTGGTACGGGTGGCCCCCGGCTTCGACCGGGACGGCTGGGGCGAGACCCCTGGCAAGGTCAACTTCGCGGACGCGCACGCGGTGCTGGTCGCCTCGACGGCCTCCCTGGACGGCCTCAACGCCCGCATCGCCACCCGGGGCGACGCCGCGCCCGTCCCGATGGACCGCTTCCGCGCCAACATCGTCCTGACCGGCAACGACGAACCGCACTTCGAGGACCGGGTACGCCGGATGATCCTCGGTTCCGTGGAACTCGCCTATTCGGTACGGGCGATGCGGTGCAACGTCCCGCTCGTCGACCAGCGCACCGGCCGCCGCGCGGGTCCGGAACCGGTCCGGACCCTTGCGACGTACCGGCGCGAGCCGGAGTACAAGAACAAGGTGAGCTTCGGCGCGAAGAACGCGGTGGTCTGCGAGGGCGTGGTGACCGTCGGGGACACGGTCGAGGTCGCGGAGTGGCTCAGCCCGTGAAGGCCCCGGCCTTCACCCCGTCGATGAACGCGGCCCACCCCGCGGGAGCGTAGAACTGGAGCCCGCCGCCCCGGTTCTTGCTGTCCCGGACGACCCGGCCGCCGTCGGCGGTGTGGGCGACCTCGATGCAGTCCTGCTGCCCTCCCTGCGAGGCGCTGGACTTCTTGAACTCGGTGACGATCTGCTGGTTCCTCATTACTGTTCTTTCTCGCTCTCAGGGATGCTTGCAATGTGCTCGCGCAAGAAAGTGAGCGACTGCGCGGGCGTCAGCGCCGCCGATCTGAGGGCTTCGAAGATCTGCGCGTGTGCGGCCATCTCTTCAAGGTCCTCGATGATGACGGTGCTCGTCGTGCTGTCGAAAGCGACCGCTTCCGGAGCGGGTTCGGGACCGAAGTTGAACATGACGAAGTGCGATGCCATGTGTGCGGCCTCCCACTCCGTGGCCGGGAGCACCTGAACACTGATGTTCTGACGCTGGGCCACGTTCAAGATGTGCAAGAGCTGGTCGCGATGCGCTTTCACGGAGGGCATCGGCGCCGTGAGCGCAGGCTCCCATATGACTGCCGCAAACCGGGCGCCATGCTCCTCGATGACCTTCCTGCGCACCTGTCGAATGGCCACCATTTCGTCGATCGCCTCAGGCGTATGAACCTTCAGGCCTGCACCGAGCAACGCCCTGAGGTAGTCGTCCGTCTGCAAAAGCCCGGGCAGGAACAACGGTTGCCAGGTACGGATGTACGTCGCGTCGGATTCGAGCGTAAGGAAGTCGGCATACTCCGGCTTGGCCGCCCATTCATAGTTGAGCCACCATCCACGCTTGTTGGAAGCCCGCGCCAACTCTTCCAGCTGCGCGTACACGGCGCGGTCTTCCACCCCGTACAGCTCCAGAAGCAGGCGAACATCACCGGGACGTGCCGAGACCTGGCCGGCCTCGACGCGGCTGATTTTGGCCTTCGACCCCACGATGTGATCGGCAGCGTGCTGCTGATCGAGCTTCGCCGCTTCCCGGTATCTCCGGAGCGCCGCGCCGAGCCGCCTGCTGCGCACAGTAGGGCGTCCACCTGCGGGCATATCCCCTCCTCTTACCGCGTGTGACCAGTTTGCATGGCAACGGACGCTACACGCCAGGCGCTTGAGACCGTGAGCGATATGCAAATTCTCGATGCCGTTCGATTGCATAAAGATAGATTCTCGCTCTAGCGTGGGATGTGTCACAAAAAGCGACCTGTCAGGCGCACTGAGTGACCGCGATTCCGCCTGCCCACCGACCTCGGGAGACCCATGTCCGGGCGCACACGCACCAAGAGATTCCGGGTCCGCAAGGACTCCGTCCCCGCCGCTCGACGCCACGTCGAAAGCATCCTGACCGAGTGGAGACTCGGCGGACTCATCGACGAAACCACCCTCGTCGCCAGCGAGTTGAGCACCAACGTCATCGACCACGCCAAGGGCACCGGCAACTACTTCGAGCTCGGCTTACGCCGTCGCAACGGCACGCTCGTCCTGGAGGTGTCCGACTCGTACCAGTGGCGGATGCCCGAGCTCCGTACCCCCACGCTCGACGACCTCTCCGGCCGGGGCCTGGTCATCGTGGACGCGATTGCCGAGAAGTGGGGCGTACGGCCGCGCGACCCCGGCAAGACGGTCTGGGTCCATCTCGCCATCAGCCGGGAGGAGTTGTCATGAGGCAGCCCTTCAAGACCACCTGACGGTGCGAGGTCACCCTCGCGGGAGGCGTCGTGCAGGCCGAGAACGCCGTCACCCCGACGCAGGCGCTGGCCTGGATGCGGGTCTCCGTACGGCCTCCCGCTGGGCCTCCACCAACACGTCTCCCACCTCCGTACGGAAGTACAGCACCGACCGACCGGACCGGCGGCGACCGGCCAGGCCACCGTCCAGCAGGACCTTGAGGTGGCGGCCCACCGACCCCAGCCCCTGGCCGGTCAGGGCCACCAGCTGGGTGGTGCTCTTCGGGCTGGAGAGGAGGACGAGGACCGCCGCCCGTGCCGGGCCGAGCAGGCGGCCCAGGCTGTCGGGCACCCGCGCCCGCCCCGTATCCGCCAGGGCGCCCGAGCACGGGTAGACGACCGCGTACCGCTGGGCGTCGTCGTCCCAGGAGACCCAGCCGGTGCGTTGGGTGACCGGAATGAAGAACAGGCGCACTCCGGACAGTTGCTTCGGCGGGTAGTCCTGCGCGTTGATCTGGAGCCGGCTCCCGCCGAGCCACCGCATTCCCGGGCGCAGCCCGCTCAGGGCGGCGGCCCAGCCGCCCTGGCTCAGCTGGCCGGTCCGCGCGACGATGTCCGCCTCGATGATCCGGCGACGACGCGGCCAGTCCGGCAGTACGGTCCGGTGCCAGACCCAGTGCAGTAGGTCGGCGGCGCGTTGCGCCAGGTCGTCGCGGTCCAGGAGGGCCGGCAGCGGAGCGCCGCCGAGGGACACCTCCAGATCCGCTCGGGCGCGCTCGGGCGAGGTCGCCCGGACGGGCGCCAGCTCCTCCTCGAAGGATGATGCGTCCTCGCCCGTCGGTGTGGGGGTGATGAAGTCCGCGTTCCAGTTGCTGCCGAGCGCCGCGGGTACGAGGCGGGCGGCGACCGGATCAGCGGCCTGCCGCGCCCGGTAGGCGGGCAGATGAGCGTCGAGCCAGGCCCGTTCGCCAGGATGCTCGGGCCGTCCCCTTTCCAGGGCGTTCAGGGCGGAGATGGCCTCCGCGAGCGGCGAGACGACGAACCGGCTCCCCGCGAGCGTGTCCGTGTTGATCTGCCACCAGCCCATGACGTTTCGCCTCCGCGCGAAACAGTAACGGTCGTCGTGGGCGGCCACTGAGACTCCCCCGCATGCGCACCTACCGGGAACTCTTCCGAGCGCCGCAGTTCGGACCGCTCTTCGCGACCAGTGCCGTGCAGGTCGCGGGGTCGACGATGAGCGGGCTGGCCCTCGGCACCCTCGTCTATGCCGCGACCGACTCGCCGCTGCTCGCCGCCCTGTCCATGTTCGGCTCCTCGCTCGCCCAGGTGATCGGGGCGACCGTGCTGATGTCGGCGGCGGACCGGCTGCCGCCACGGGCCGCGATGACCGGCATGGCGCTCGCTTTCGGGCTGGCCACCGCCGTACTCGCCGTCCCCGGGCTTCCGCTGCCGGCCGTCTTCGCGATCATCCTGATCGAGGGTGTGATCGCCGCGGTGGGCGGCGGTGTGCGGTACGGACTGCTCAATGAGGTCCTGCCCAAGGACGGGTACCTGCTGGGGCGTTCCGTACTCAACATGTGCGTCGGCCTGATGCAGATCGGCGGGTTCGCGCTCGGCGGCCTTCTGGTGACGGCTCTGTCCGCGCGTGGCACGCTGCTGGTGGCCGCCGCCCTGTATCTCATTGGTGCGGCCGTCGCCCGGTTCGGGCTGGCGCGCCGTCCGCCGCGCGCCGCCGGACGTCCCTCGGCCGCCGAGACCTGGCGGACCAACGCTGTCCTGTGGTCCTCCGGCCCGCGCCGCCTCGTCTATCTCGCGCTCTGGGTGCCGAACGGACTGATCGTCGGCTGCGAGTCGCTGTTCGTCCCGTACGCGCCCGAGCACGCGGGGCTCCTCTTCGCCTTCGCCGCGCTGGGGATGCTCGTGGGTGACACTGTGGCGGGCCGGTTCGTCGCGCAGCACTGGCGGGGACGGCTGGCCATGCCGATGTTGCTGCTCCTGGCCGCTCCGTATCTGCTCTTCGCCGCGCGTCCGACGCTCCCCCTGGCGTTCGCTCTGGCCGCGCTCGCGTCGGTCGGGTTCTCGGCGAGTCTGCTGTTGCAGGAGCGGCTGATGGCCCTGACTCCGAGCGAGATCACCGGTCAGGCCCTCGGTCTGCACTCCTCCGGCATGCTCACCATGCAGGGCGTCGCGGCCTCGCTCGCGGGCGCCGTCGCCCAGTGGACGTCACCGGCGACGGCCATGACCGTGATGGCGGCGGCCTCCCTCGCGGTCACCCTGGCCCTGACCGCGGCGGGACGCCGGGCCCCCGAGCCGGTCGAAGGAGGCCCCGTCCCCCGGCAAGGAGTCAGCTCGACGTGAGGACGTACTCCAGCAGCGGCAGCTCACGGCCGGGGATCGATCCGGACGGGGTGGCCCCGATCCGTACCGCGCCCATCGCGAGGTAGAAGAGTTCCGCGTTCGGATCGGCGTCGATGGTGAGGCGTACGAAGCCGAGGCGGCGCGCCTCCGTCACGGTGTGTTCGAACAGCAGCCGGCCGATGCCCCGGCCCAGCGCGTCCGGGGCGACGAACATCATGCCCAGGGCGCCCTCGGGCGGGGCGCCGTCCAGGGTGGTGAAGCCCAGGACTCGGCCGTTCTCCTCGGCGACCGTCGTGCGGCGGCGGCCGATGTCGGCCGGGTGCATGGTGAGTTCGTCCCGACAGGAGGCGAGGAACGCCTCGTCGTAGCCCCAGTGGGCCTTCGATGCCAGGGCCAACTCGGTCAGCCCCCCGGCCTCGGACCGCTGCGCCGGTCGTACCTTCATGTCCGCCGGACTCCCTTCCCTCGGTGTACGGTTCGCCGCTCGCGCAGCTCCCAGCCACTGAAGCACAGCGCGAGGACGAGCAGGGTGCCCCAACGGAGGCTGGCGGCGCCCCCGTTCGAAGCGCCCGGTGCGGGGAGCAGGGCGGACCGGTCCGGCAGAAGGAGCGCCGTCGCGAGCAGCAGGATCAGTACCGGGGCCGCCAGCACGCTGCCCGATCCGGCCGCCGAGTGCCGCAGCCCCAGCAGGGCCAGGGACAGGGCGAGCGAGGCAAGCGCAGCGCCCTCCATCGCCAGGGCGCCTACGGGGAAAGCCTCCCGCGCCCCGGCGGCCACCCCGAGCCGGGCAAGGACTGCCGAGGCACCCCAGAAGAGACCGAAGGCCAGCAGTCCCAGGGCCATCCGCAGTCCCCTGCGCAGCGCCTGCGTCACCGGGAGGGCCACGGTGGTACGGGCGGCGGGGTCGTCGAGCAGCGCTTCGTCGGCACAGCGATGGCGCAGCCTGGCGGTGAGCCAGGGGGCGTAGTGACGGTAGAGCAGCTCGAAGGCGGCGCGGTCCCCGTCGGCGACCGCCGCCACGAGGTCCGCTTCGGTGTCCACGTCCAGCGGCTCTTTGTTCACACCCCTTCGTCGTCGGGGGCGGGGCGACCGGTTCACCATCGAGACGTGACGCGCGCCACACGATTCAGGGGGCGCCTTCACGCCCGCCCGACTGTCAGACCCGTCCGGCATGCTGCACCGCATGGACACGACGGACTTCTGGAATCTGATCGATGACGCCCGCGCCCAGGTCGCCGACCCAGAGGATGCGGAGGCCGTCGTCGAGCGGGCCTCCGCGCTGCTGGCCGCCCGGCCCCCGGACGAGATCGTCGCCGCGCAGCAACGGCTTTGGGACCTGATGGCCGCCTCCTACCGGGCGCCGCTCTGGGCTGCGGCGTACACGATCAACGGCGGCTGTTCCGACGACGGTTTCGACTACTTCCGGGGATGGCTGATAGCGCAGGGGCGTGAGGTGTTCGAGCGGGTCGTCGCGGATCCGGACACGCTGGCCGAGCTGCCGGTGATCAGGGCCGCGGCGCCCGAGGGCCTGGAGATGGAGTGCGAGCGGACGCTCGGGATCGCCTGGGACGCGCATCGGGCGGCGACGGGTGCGGACCTGCCCGGCGGCTCGTTCACGATCGAGTACCCCGACCTGGACCCGGAGTGGAATTTCAGCTTCGACGACGCGGAGCGGGTGGCGATGCGGCTGCCGAAGCTGGACGCGCTGTACGCGTGAGGTGGAGCGGTGCGGGGTCCGGACCCCGCACCGCGTGGATCAGTCGAAGATCGGGCCCTGTGTCCGGGTCCGCTTGATCTCGTAGAAGCCGGGGATCGACGCCACCATCAGCGTGCCGTCCCACAGCTTCGCCGCCTCCTCGCCCTTCGGGGCAGGGGTGACGACCGGGCCGAAGAAGGCGATCTGCTCGCCGTCGGAGCCGGGCACGGCGATGACCGGGGTGCCGACGTCCTGGCCGACCTTGTCGATGCCCTCCTTGTGGGAGGCGCGCAGCTCGGCGTCGTACACGTCCGAGTCCGCGAAGTCCGCCAGCTCGACCGGCAGGCCGACGTCCTTGAGGGCTCCCACGATCGCCTCAGGGGTGGGGCCCTCGCCCTGGTTGTGGAAGCGGGTGCCGAGCGCGGTGTACAGCGGGCCGACGATGTCGTCACCGTGCTTCTGCTGGGCGGCGATGACGACGCGGACCGGGCCCCACGCCTTCTCCAGCAGGTCGCGGTACTCCTCCGGCAGCTCGTCGAGCTTGTCCTCGTTGAGAACGGCAAGGCTCATCACGTGCCAGCGGACCTCGACGTCGCGGACCTTCTCCACCTCCAGCATCCAGCGGGAGGTCATCCAGGCCCAGGGGCAGAGCGGGTCGAACCAGAAATCGGCGGGGGTCCTGCCGTTCACCGGGCTGTTCTCAGACATGTCTCTCCTCAAGAGGGCAATCGCACCTGTGCCCGAGAACACCGCAGAACGTCCCCGTCATTCCCGGCCACCAGGGCCGGAACGCGCGTGGGAGGATCAAAGCATTCGAACGTGACACAAAGGAGTGCACCTGTGCCCGGTCAGAACCTGTCCCGCGACGAGGCCCACGAGCGGGCCGAACTGCTGACCGTCGACGGATACGACGTCGTGCTCGACGTGCGTTCCGCGATCGACGAGCCCGGCGACAACGCCGGGGAGCAGCCGACCGATCCGCGGACCTTCCGCTCGGTGACCACGATCCGGTTCCGCACCGCGCGGGCGGGGGCGTCGACCTTCGCCGACCTGCTGGCGCCGAGCGTGACGTCGGTGACCCTGAACGGGCAGGCGCTCGACCCCGCCGTCGTCTTCGACGGCACGCGGGTGGCGCTGAACGATCTGCCGGAGGGCGAGAACGTCCTGGTGGTCGACGCGCAGTGCGCGTACAGCCGGACCGGCGAAGGCATGCACCGGTTCGTCGACCCGGAGGACGGCGAGGTCTACCTCTACACGCAGTACGAGCCGGCCGACGCGCGGCGCGTCTTCGCGAACTTCGAGCAGCCCGACCTGAAGGCACCGTTCCGCTTCGAGGTGACGGCGCCCGAGGCCTGGACGGTCTGGAGCAACGGGTCGGAGGAGTCCCGGGACGGCGGGGTCTGGCGGTTCGCCGAGACGAAGCCGATCTCCACGTACATCACGGCGGTCGTCGCCGGCCCGTACCACTATGTGACGGACTCCTACAGCCGTACGTTCGACGACGGCACGACGCTGGACATCCCGCTCGGCGCCCTCTGCCGCAAGGGGCTCGCCCGGCACTTCGACGCGGACGACATCTTCCTCGTCACCAAGCAGGGCCTGGACTTCTTCCACGACAACTTCGACTACCCGTACCCGTTCGGCAAGTACGACCAGGCGTTCGTGCCCGAGTACAACCTCGGCGCGATGGAGAACCCGGGCTGTGTCACGTTCCGCGAGGAGTACATCTTCCGCGGCAAGGTGACGCAGGCGTCGTACGAGAGCCGGGCCAACGTCATCCTGCACGAGATGGCGCACATGTGGTTCGGCGACCTCGTCACCATGCAGTGGTGGGACGACCTGTGGCTGAAGGAGTCGTTCGCCGACTTCATGGGCGTCTTCGCCATGGTCGAGTCGACCCGCTTCGAGGACGGCTGGATCACCTTCGCCAACAACCGCAAGTCCTGGGCGTACCGGGCCGACCAGCTGCCGTCCACGCACCCGATCACGGCGGACATCCGTGACCTGGAGGACGCCAAGCTGAACTTCGACGGCATCACGTACGCCAAGGGCGCCTCCGTGCTGAAGCAGTTGGTGGCGTACGCCGGGCGGGACGCGTTCCTGGAGGGCGCCCGGCGCTACTTCAAGAAGCACGCGTACGGGAACACGCAGCTGGGCGACCTGCTGTCGGTGCTGGCCGAGACGTCCGGGCGGGACATGGTCACCTGGTCGCGGTCGTGGCTACAGACGGCGGGCGTGAACTCGCTGACGCCGGTGGTGACGTACGACGCGGCGGACCGGATCACGGAGCTGGCCGTGCTCCAGGAGGCGGTCGAGTCGCACCCGGAGCTGCGGCCGCACCGGGTCGCGGTCGGCCTGTACCGGCGCAGGTCGAACGGCGACCTGGTGCGGTACGCGCGCGCCGAGGTGGACGTGGCGGGGGCGCGCACGGTGGTCGGGGCGCTGGCCGGGGCCGAGCGGCCCGAGCTGATCCTCGTCAACGACGACGACCTCACGTACTGCAAGGTCCGCTTCGACGAGGCGTCCCTCGACACGCTGCGCACGCACCTCGGTGCCATCACCGACCCGCTGGCGCGGGCGCTGTGCTGGTCCGCGCTGTGGAACCTGACGCGGGACGGGCTGATGCCGGCCCGCGACTTCATCTCGCTCGTGCTGGACTTCTCCGGCCAGGAGTCCGACATCGGCGTCCTGCAGATGCTGCACGCCTGGACCCAGACCGCGCTCGTCCACTATGCCGCCCCCGCGTGGCGCGAGGAGGGCAGCCGGGCGCTGGCCGAAGGCGCGCTGCGGGAGCTGCGGATCGCCGCGGCGGGGAGCGAGCACCAGCTGGCGTGGGCGCGGTTCTTCGCGGCGGTCGCGGACTCGGACGCGGACTTCCAGCTGCTGTCCTCGCTGCTGGGGGCGTCCGCGCGGATCGACGGGCTTGAGGTCGACCAGGAGCTGCGGTGGGCGTTCCTGTCCCCGCTGGCTGCGCACGGGGTCGCCGACGAGTCGGTGATCAATGCCGAACTGGCCCGGGACGACACGGCGTCCGGCAAGCGGCACCACGTGCGGTGCCTGGCCTCCCGACCGTCGGCGGCGGTCAAGGCACAGGCGTGGGCGGCGGTGGTGGAGTCCGACACGCTGTCCAACGCGCTGGTGGAGGCGACGATCACAGGGTTCGAGCAGTCGTCGCAGCGGGAGTTGCTGGCGCCCTACACGGCTCGGTACTTCGAGGCGATCGAGCGGGTGTGGGCCGAGCGGTCGATCCAGATCGGGATGGCTGTGGTGAAGGGGCTGTTCCCGGCACTGCAGGACGACGAGCCGACGCTGGCGGCCACGGATGCGTGGCTGGAGGCGCATGCGGACGCGGCGCCCGCGCTGCGGCGGCTGGTGCTGGAGGCCCGGGACGATCTGGCTCGGGCGTTGCGGGCGCAGGCGTGTGACGCGGGGGCCGGCGGCCGGTTCTGAGCGTGCGCGGGGGCGGACGGAGGCGGGGACGGGGACGTCAGGGGCGGGATCGTGCCTTTTCGGTTGTCGAACTCCCGTCCTTCGGGGCGGGCTTGTCCTGAATCGTCGACGGGCGTGTAACAGGGGGTATGCCGCACGACGGCGTGCGGCATACCCCGGAACATGACCCAGAACGCCCCGCTCTCCGCCCGCCCCATCCGCCTCTCCGCCCACGTGGAGCAACGCGTGCTTTCCGTGGAGGAGTTGAAGGCTCTCGGGGTATCCCCCGCCCGCGCCGCCGCGCAGTGCCGGGACGGTGGCCCGTGGCAGCAGCCGCTGCCCGGTGTGTATGTGCTGCACCCGGGGCCGCCCACCGGTGAGGAGCGGCTGCGGTCCGCCCTGCTGTACGCCGGACGGCGGCGCGGCGCGACGGAGACCGGGTACGGCGAAGGCGTGGTCACCGGGCTGGCCGCGCTCGCCCTGTACGGGTTCTCCGCCGCGCCGCCGCTGGGCTCGCTCGACCGGATCGACGTTCTGGTGCCCCGTACCCGGCGGCTGCGGTCCGCCCGGTACGCGCACGTGGTGCGGACGGCCGAGCTGCCCAGCCCGGTCCGGCTCGCCGGGCTGCCGGTGGCCCCCGTGGCGCGGGCGCTCGCGGACGCGGTCGCCGGGATCGGGGACGCCTCCGCCGCACACCGGCTGCTCACCGAGGCGGTCCGCGGCGGGCTGTGCGAGCCGGACGCGGTGGTACGGGAGTTGAGCCGCGCCAAGCTTCTGGGCCGGGCCTATGTCGTGCACGCCGTGGACTCGTTGACCGCCGAGGGGCGGGCGCTGGCGGAGTGCCGGTTGTACGAGATGGTGCGGACGTACGACTTGCCGGAGCCTCTGTGGAATGTGGACCTGCGGCTGCCGGGCGGGCCGCATCTGGGCGGCGTGGACGCCTACTGGCCGGACGAGGCGGTCGCCGTCGAACTCGACACCGGGGCGCCCCGGCACAGCGCGCCGGCCGGCGACCGGCGTCTGGCCGGGCACGACGCCGAGTGGTCCGCGTACGCCGCCGAGCGGGAACATCTGGAAGGGCTCGGCGTCACCGTCGTCCACCTCACGCCGAAGAGGCTCCAGGAAGCGCCGGAGCAGCTGGCGACGGTGGTGCGTACCGCGCTGATGGCGGCCGCCGACCGCGACCCCGCGGCGTATGTGGTCATCCTGCCTCGGTGACACGGGAGTTATCACCGGGTTCGTCCCTCGTGGCGCATCAGCCCCATTGGCGGAAGTACGCCACAGCAGCAATTCGGACACGCCAACCCTCCACAAACCCCTGCCATTTGCGAAAGGCTGAGCGGTCATCCGGTACCGAATTCCGGACTTTCTCTTTCACATACAGGGATGCTGATGACCTCCGAATCCCCCAGTTCCATATCCGGGGCGAGACGCGTGGCCCGAGTCGCGGCCGCTGCCGGTCTGGTGGCCGCGCTGGCCGCCTCCGGTGCCGCCCCGGTCTTCGCCGCCGACGACCCGGCCACCGCCCCCGTCAAGGCAGCCGCCGACACCGACAAGCTCGGTGCGACCGATGCCGATCTTCTGACCAAGGCGCAGGCCACGGGCGAGAAGAACATCACCATGATGGTCGCCACCGCGCCCGGTGCGACCGAGCAGGTCACCGAGCAGTTGGACGCCGTCAAGGGGTCCGTGGTGGAGCGTACGTACGACAAGCTCGGCTACGTCCGCGCGACCGTACCGACCGCGACCGCCGAGGCGACCATCAAGGCTGCCTCGAAGCTGACGTCCGTCCAGGGCATCGATCTCAAGCAGGAGATCATGCTCGACGACCCGACGCCCTCGGGCGACCGGGCCGCCGGGGCGAGGACGGCGTCCACGGGCACCTACCCGGCGCCCAGCAGCGAAACGCCGGCGAAGAACCCGTACAACCCGTCCTTCGAGACGGGTGCGGTCGACTTCGTGAAGCAGCACCCGAAGGCCGACGGCCGCGGCGTGACCATCGGCATCCTGGACTCGGGTGTCGACCTCGGTCACCCGGCGCTCCAGAAGACCAGCACCGGCGAGCGCAAGATCGTCGACTGGGTGACGGCCACCGACCCGGTCAGGGACAAAGACGGCACCTGGCTGCAGATGACGGACGCCGTGTCCGGCCCGACGTTCACCTACAAGGACCGTACGTACTCGGCGCCCGAGGGCTCGTACAAGATCAAGGTGTTCGCCGAGTCCGCCACCCTCGGTGGCGACATGAAGGGCGACCTCAACCGCGACGGTGACACCACCGACACCTGGGCCGTGCTCTACGACCCGGTCACCGGCAGCACCCGCGTCGACCTGAACGACGACGCCGACTTCACGAACGACGCCGTCCTCATGCCGTACAAGGAGAAGCACCAGGTCTCCTACTTCGGCACGGACGACCCGCGGACCGATGTCGTCGAGCGCATCCCGTTCGTCGTCGAGACCCGCAAGAACGTGGTCTACAACGCGGCCGGCGACACGTCCGACTACGTCAACATCGGTGTCATCGAGAGCGAGCACGGCACCCACGTCGCCGGCATCACCGCCGCCAACGGGCTGTTCGGCGGCAAGATGAACGGCGCCGCGCCCGGTGCGAAGATCGTCTCCTCGCGCGCCTGCACCTGGTCCGGCGGCTGCACCAACATCGCGCTCATGGAGGGCATGACCGACCTCGTCGTGAACCGTGGTGTCGATGTCGTCAACATGTCGATCGGCGGCCTGCCGCCGCTCAACGACGGCAACAACGCCCGCGCGGTGCTGTACAAGCGGCTCATCGACACCTACGGCGTCCAGCTGGTCATCTCGGCCGGCAACGACGGCCCGGGTGTGAACACCATCGGTGACCCCGGCCTCGCCGACCACGTCATCTCCGTCGGCGCGTCCATCTCCAAGGAGACCTGGGCCGCCAACTACGGCTCCAGTGTCACCAAGAAGTACGACATGCTGCCGTTCTCGTCCCGTGGTCCGCGTGAGGACGGCGGCTTCGCGCCGATCCTGACCGCGCCCGGCGCTTCCATCAACTCCACCCAGACCTGGCTGCCCGGTGGCCCGGTCAAGGAGTCGGGCTACTCGCTCCCGGCCGGATACTCCATGCTGCAGGGCACGTCGATGGCCTCGCCGCAGGCCGCCGGTGCGACCGCGCTACTGCTGTCCGCCGCGAAGCAGAAGCACATCGAGCTGCCCCCGGCCGACCTGCGCACCGCACTGACCAGCAGCGCCACGCACATCGAGGGAGTGCCCGCGCACGCCCAGGGTGCCGGTCTGATCAACATCGTCGACGCCTGGAAGCTGATCGAGAAGCAGGGTGCCCCGGCGCACGAGTACTCCGTGAAGGCCCCGGTCGACACGGCGATCGACTTCGCGCTGAAGACCCCCGGCTTCGGTACCGGCCTGTACGACCGCGAAGGCGGCCTGAAGGCCGGCCAGCAGAAGTCGTACGACGTCACGATCACCCGCACCACGGGCCCGGACAAGGACGTCGCGCACAAGCTGTCCTGGAAGAACAACGACGGCACGTTCACGCTCACCGGCAGCAGCACCGTCTCGCTGCCGCTGGGCAAGCCGGTGACCGTCAAGGTCCAGGCGAAGCCGGGCAGCGCGGGCGTGCACAGCGCGATCCTGCAGGTGGATGACGCGAAGACCTCCGGTGTGGACCAGCAGATCCTCGCCACGGTCATTGTCGCCAAGGACCTGGTGAAGCCCGCCTACGCGTTCACGGCGTCCGGCTCGGTGCAGCGCAACAGCACCACGTCGTACTTCGTGAACGTGCCGGAGGGTGCCAAGACCCTTGAGGTCGCGATGAGCGCCCTGCGCTCGGGCAGCCAGACCCGGTTCATCTCCATCCACCCTTACGGGGTGCAGATGGAGAACAGCGGAACGCCGTTCTGCTACCCGAACTACGACAACCCGAACAACACCTGCCGCCCCGACGTTCGCTCGTACGCCGACCCGCAGGCCGGTGTCTGGGAGATCGAGGTCGAGGCACGGCGTACGTCGCCGCTGCTGGACAACCCGTTCAAGCTCGACGTCTCCCTGCTCGGCGCGTCCTTCGACCCGGCCGTGCAGACGCTGCCCGAGGCGAAGATCGGCACGCCGACCGCGGTGAACTGGACCGTCACCAACGGTGCCGGCGACCTGGAGGGCAAGCTCAAGGGCGGCTCGCTGGGCTCGGCCAAGGTCGCCACCCCGTCGATCAAGACGCATGACCAGCAGGTCACCAAGGTCACCATCGGTGCGGGCGTCGAGAAGCTGGACGTCGCCATCGGCGGCACCTCGGACGCCAACGCCGACCTGGACCTGTACGTCGTCGACGCGTCCGGCAAGCAGGTCGGCGCCTCCACGACCGCGGGCTCGGAAGAGGCGGTCAGCCTGGCGAAGCCCGCCGCGGGTACGTACACGATCCTCGTCGACGGCTACTCGGTCCCGGCCGGGACCACCACGTACAACTACCGCGACGTGTACTACACGCCGTCGCTCGGCACGCTCAAGGTCGACGAGTCGAAGGCCGTCAACCTGGCCAACGGCGCTTCGGCGACGGTCGGCGCCGACGTCGTGGTCGCCGGTGCGGCTCCCGAGGGACGCCAGTTCTTCGGCGAGGTCCAGCTGGTGAACAGCCGCGGCACCGCGGCGGGCACCGGCAGCGTCGTGATCGAGAAGGTCACGCCGTAGCGGTTGCTGTGCAGTGACACCGAGAGGGGCGGGCGCCCGCAGGGGCGCCCGCCCTTTCCCGTTCCCGGCCCTGATTCCCCGCTGCCGCCGGGGCGCCGCGAAACGTTCGATCCGCGCCCGCTGTCCGTCTGCCGGACAATGGATTGGACAAGAAAGCCGTGGACACACGCATCATGGAACGGCAACCGCGCCAGCTCGTACGTTTGAAGGAGTCCCTGTGAAGGTCGGAATCGTCGGCGCCACCGGTCAGGTCGGCACAGTCATGCGCAGGATCCTGGCCGAGCGGAAGTTCCCGACCGACGAGCTGCGGCTCTTCGCCTCCGCGCGCTCCGCAGGTTCCACGATCGAGTGGGAAGGCCAGGAGATCACGGTCGAGGACGCCTCCACCGCGGACTACACGGGTCTGGACATCGTGCTGTTCTCCGCCGGTGGCACGACGTCCAAGGCGCTCGCCGAGAAGGTCGCCTCCCAGGGCGCCGTCGTGATCGACAACTCCTCCGCGTGGCGCAAGGACCCCGAGGTTCCGCTCGTCGTCTCCGAGGTCAACCCGCACGCGATCAAGAACCGCCCCAAGGGCATCATCGCGAACCCGAACTGCACCACGATGGCCGCGATGCCCGTGCTGCGCCCGCTGCACGACGAGGCCGGCCTCGACGCACTGGTCGTCACCAGCTACCAGGCGGTCTCCGGCTCCGGTCTGGCCGGCGTCGCCGAGCTGCACGGGCAGGCGTCCAAGGTGATCGCCGACGCCGACAAGCTCACCCACGACGGCGGAGCCGTCGAGTTCCCCGAGCCGGCCGTCTACAAGCGGCCCATCGCCTTCAACGTGCTGCCGCTGGCCGGCGCGATCGTCGACGACGGCTCGTTCGAGACCGACGAGGAGCAGAAGCTCCGCAACGAGTCCCGCAAGATCCTGGAGATCCCGGAGCTCAAGGTGTCCGGCACCTGCGTCCGGGTCCCGGTCTTCTCCGGCCACTCCCTCCAGATCAACGCCCGCTTCGCCCGCCCGATCGGCGTCGAGCGCGCCTACGAGCTGCTGAACGACGCCGAGGGCGTCGAGCTCTCGGAGATCCCGACCCCGCTCCAGGCGGCCGGCCAGGACGTGTCGTACGTGGGCCGTATCCGGGTCGACGAGACCGTGGAGAACGGGCTGGCGCTCTTCGTCTCCGGTGACAACCTGCGCAAGGGCGCGGCGCTGAACGCGGTGCAGATCGCGGAGCTCGTCGCGGCGGAGCTGAACGGCTGACGCGTCGCACGGACAAAGGTTTCGGCGGGCACCCGGCAGGGTGTCCGCCGAAACCTTTGTCCGTCTCCTCTCCCCCTCCGCCGTCAGCCCTGCGGCCTGCGGACCTCGAAGTGGAAGCAGCCGTACTCGACGGCCCTGACATGTACCAGCGCCACCTCCGGGTCGGCGAACGCCTCCGCGAACGCCTCGTCGAAGCCGCGCGAGGGGTCGGCGGGGATCTCCAGCAGACGGCCGCCGACGATGTGGCCGTCCGCGTTGTAGCGGCGGACCGTGCGCAGCGCGCCGACCCGGGCGAACGGATAGCCCTCCCCGTCCGCCGCCGGGCCCTCGCACTCCTCGGCGTGGATGTAGACGGGGCCCTGCTCGTCGTACGCCCCGGGCCTGGCCCAGGTCGCGGCCGCCCAGCGGCGCAGCGGCGCGTACGAGACGAGGGCGATCCGCTCCCCCGGCTCGACGCCCCGCAGACAGCAGCGCAGCGGACTTCCGCCTTCCCGCTCGATGTACGGGACGCAGGGACGGCCCGCGTCGTCGGTGTCGCGGAGCTCTTTGAGGACAGCAGGTTCAATGGGACGTGCCTCGTAACCGGTCATGGTTCGAGCGTCCCGCGTGGCACCGCCGGGGTCCGGCGGAAAACGGACATAGCGTTGCGTGCGTTCCGCGTGGAAGGATGGCCGGGAAACATCACATATCAAGGAGATGACCGGGTGCCTGGCACGAATCTGACCCGCGAAGAGGCACAGGAGCGGGCGCGCCTGCTGACCGTGGACGCGTACGAGATCGATCTCGACCTCTCCGGCGCACAGGAGGGCGGCACCTACCGGTCCGTCACCACCGTGCGCTTCGACTCCGCCGAAGCCGGTGCGGAGACCTTCATCGACCTGGTCGCCCCGGCCGTGCACGAGGTCGAGCTGAACGGCAAGGCCCTGGACGTGGCCGCCGTCTTCCGCGACTCGCGGATCGCACTGCCGCACCTGCAGGCGGGCTCCAACGAGCTGCGGGTCGTCGCGGACTGCGCGTACACCAACACCGGCGAGGGCCTGCACCGCTTCGTCGACCCGGTCGACCAGCAGGCGTACCTGTACACGCAGTTCGAGGTGCCGGACGCCCGCCGGGTGTTCGCGAGCTTCGAGCAGCCCGACCTGAAGGCGACCTTCCAGTTCACCGTGAAGGCGCCGACGGGCTGGAAGGTCATCTCGAACTCCGCCACCCCGGAGCCCAAGGACGACGTCTGGGTCTTCGAGCCGACGCCGCGCATCTCGACGTACATCACGGCCCTGATCGTCGGTCCGTACCACGCGGTGCACAGCAGCTACGAGAAGGACGGCCAGTCCGTTCCGCTCGGCATCTACTGCCGTCCCTCGCTCGCCGAGTTCCTCGACGCGGACGCGATCTTCGACGTCACGCGGCAGGGCTTCGACTGGTTCCAGGAGAAGTTCGACTACGACTACCCGTTCGCCAAGTACGACCAGCTGTTCGTCCCGGAGTTCAACGCGGGCGCGATGGAGAACGCGGGCGCGGTCACCATCCGCGACCAGTACGTGTTCCGCTCGAAGGTGACGGACGCGGCGTACGAGCGGCGCGCGGAGACCATCCTGCACGAGCTGGCGCACATGTGGTTCGGCGACCTCGTCACCATGGAGTGGTGGAACGACCTGTGGCTGAACGAGTCGTTCGCCACGTACACCTCGGTCGCCTGCCAGGCGTACGCGGAGGGCTCGAAGTGGCCGAACGCCTGGACCACGTTCGCCAACAGCGAGAAGACCTGGGCCTACCGCCAGGACCAGCTGCCGTCCACGCACCCGATCATGGCGGACATCCGTGACCTGGACGACGTGCTGGTCAACTTCGACGGGATCACGTACGCCAAGGGCGCCTCGGTCCTGAAGCAGCTGGTGGCGTACGTCGGCATGGACGAGTTCTTCAAGGGCGTCCAGGCGTACTTCAAGGCGCACGCGTTCGGCAACACCCGCCTGTCCGACCTGCTGGGCGCGCTGGAGAAGACCTCCGGCCGCGACCTGAAGACCTGGTCGAAGGCGTGGCTGGAGACCGCGGGCATCAACATCCTGCGCCCGGAGGTCACCACCGACGGGAACGGTCACGTCACGTCGTTCACCGTCCTTCAGGAGGCCCCGGCGCTGCCCGCCGGCGCCAAGGGCGAGTCGACGCTGCGCCCGCACCGGATCGCGATCGGCTGCTACGACCTCGACGACTCCGGCAAGCTGGTCCGTACGAACCGGATCGAGCTGGACGTCGACGGCGAGCGCACCACCGTCCCGTTCCCGGCGAACACCGCCCGTCCGGCGGTCATCCTCCTCAACGACGACGACCTGTCGTACGCGAAGGTCCGCCTCGACGAGGAGTCCCTGCGGGTCGTCACCGAGCACCTCGGCGACTTCACCGAGTCGCTGCCGCGCGCCCTGTGCTGGGCCTCGGCCTGGGACATGACCCGTGACGGGGAGCTGGCCACGCGCGACTACCTTTCGCTCGTCCTGTCCGGCATCGGCAAGGAGTCGGACATCGGCGTCGTCCAGTCGCTGCACCGCCAGGTGAAGCTGGCCCTGGACCTGTACGCGGCGCCGGAGTCACGCGAGGCGGCACTGGCGCACTGGACCGAGGCGACCCTCGCGCACCTGCGCGCCGCGGAGCCCGGCAGCGACCACCAGCTCGCCTGGGCCCACGCACTCGCGGCAACGGCCCGCAACCCGCAGCAGCTCGACCTGCTCCAGGCGCTGCTCAACGGCACGGAGACGGTCGAGGGCCTCGTCGTCGACACCGAGCTGCGCTGGGCGTTCGTCGAGCGACTTGCCGCGGTCGGCCTGCTGGACGAGGACGAGATCGCCGCCGAGTACGAGCGCGACAAGACGGCCGCCGGCGAACGCCACGCGGCGACCGCCCGCGCGGCACGCCCCACGGCCGAGGCGAAGGCGGAGGCATGGGCCTCCGTCGTCGAGTCGGACAAGCTTCCGAACGCCGTCCAGGAGGCGGTCATCGGCGGCTTCGTCCAGACCGACCAGCGCGACCTGCTGGCCCCGTACGCCGAGAAGTTCTTCGCAGCGGTGAAGAACGTCTGGGACTCGCGCAGCTACGAGATGGCCCAGCAGATCGCCGTCGGCCTCTACCCGTCCCTCCAGGTCTCGCAGGAGACCCTGGACGCGACGGACGCCTGGCTGGGCTCGGCGGAGCCGAACGCGGCACTGCACCGGCTGATCTCCGAGTCGCGGGCAGGTGTGGAGCGCGCGCTGAAGGCCCAGGCGGCGGACGCGGCGGCGGCTACCGCGTAGCAGTAACAGCAGCAGCTGAGCAGTGGGGGCGCTTCCTTCGGGGAGCGCCCCCCTTTGCGTGCCTCTTTCGCGCCCCCAGGGGGACAGTCGTGTGGCGCAGCCGTTCGCCGGGCGGGAGCGGCAGGGGGTGGGGGGCGGCGCTACGCGCCCGACTCCTCGTAGCGGGTGGCCAGTTCGGCCGCTCCCGATTCCGTGAGCGTGCCGTGCAGGCGCATGCGGGCCACGCCGCCGTCCGGGAACGCGTCGAGGCGGACGTGAGTGACCACGGCCTGCGCGCGCAGGGGGAAGCGGTGGAGGGTGTCGGGCTGGAGCTCGGTGCGGGGGATGATGTCGAACCATTCACCCGTCTCGCCGTTGCGGCCCTGGAGGGCGATCCAGCCGGCCGCGTTGCCCTTGAGGCAGGCCGTGTCGATCTCGACCGCGCGGACCGCGCCCTGGGCGACCAGGCGGAAGCGGACCCAGTCGTTCGTGTCGCGTACGCGGCGGCGGCGGTTCTCCCAGCCGTCGTCCATCTTGCGGGAGGTGCCGGGCAGGATGATCTGGGTCGGTGAGGAGTAGAAGCGGTCCGAGGCGTCCTCGTAGGCGCCGCCGTTGACCACCGCGATCAGGTCGATCGTGCCGAGGGTCGCCAGCCACGTGGGGTCGGGGAGGACCTCGCCATGGACGCGGAGGCGGGCTATGCCCCCGTCGGGGTGCTGGCAGAGGCGGATGTGGGTGTAGCGGCGGCCGCCGGTGATCTCGAACCCGTTGGCGGCGTGGCCGCGTACGGGGGTCGGCGGGACGATCTCCTCCCATTTCACGTCGTCGGCGAGGAGTTCGGAGGGACTGGGTGAGCCCTCGACCGACGTCGCCTGGATCGAGACGCGCTGCGGGTAGTTGCCACGGAAGTGGGCGGTGTCGACGACGATGCCGCGGATGATGCCGGGGGCGCCGAGGCGGACGAGGGCCCAGTCGTGGTCCTCGGGCGCCGGGAAGGGGTGTGCGGCGTCGGTGCCGCGGCGGCGGCGGGTCTCCCAGCCGTCCATGATCTTGCCCTTGTGTCCGAAGCGCTCGGGGTCGAACACGGCGCGCTCGCGGATCAGCAGGTTCTCGCGCTCGGCGAAGAACTCGTCGTTCGCGGCGATCACGCCCGCACCGAGGCGGCGGTCGGCGAGGTCCACCAGTTCGGTGAAGGGGAAGTCGCCGGTGCGGTAGTCGGCGTAGGGGTCGCCTCCGCCGTAGGGGGCCGCGTCGTTGGCGTGGGGGTCGTTGTCCGAGGCAGTGGTCTCGTTCGCGTCAAAGGTCATATGGGTAACTGTCGCCCCGAATGAACCATCAGGTCCATCGAAAGTTTTCGCACAATTCCTTCAGCTCAGCTGAATGTATTGGCGCGGGCCGCGCTGACCTGTTCGAGTGCGGCCAGGACCCGGGCCACTGCCGGGCCCTCCTCCGCACCCTGCCGTACCGCCGCCACCACATGGCGCCTGGGCAGGTCCGCCTCCAGAACGCGCATCACCACACCCTTGCGGCGTTCCGCCGATGCCATCCGCGGGATCAGGGCGACACCCATGCCCGCCTCGACCATGGCGAGGATCGCGGTCCACCCGGCGGCGCTGTGCGCCTGCTCCGGCATGAACCCGGCCGCCTCGCACGCGGCCGTGGTGATCTCCGACCAAGGGCCCGAGCCGCCGAAGATCCACGGTTCGGCGGCGAGGTCGGCCAGCCGGAGCCCTGGGGCGTCCGCGAGCCGGTGACCGGCGGGGAGGGCGACGTCGAGCGGGTCGGTCAGCAGGGGGAGGAGGGTGAAGCGGGGGTCGTGGGCGGTCGGCGCGTGCGCGGCGAGGGAGAGCGCGAGGTCGACGTCGCCGGCCGACAGGAGTTCGTACGCCTCCGCGGCCTCCGCCTCCCGTACCCGTACCGACGGTCCCGGCCGGTCGTCGGCGCGCAGGAGCCGGACCGCCGGTACGACGAGGCCGGGCACCGCCGTCGAGAAGGCGCCGACCCGCACCTCCCCCGCCTCGCCCCGCAGATAGCCGGTCAACTCGGCGTCGGCGCGTTCCAGTTGGGCGAAAACTGCTTCGGCGTGGCGGAGTACGAGGTGTGCGGCATCGGTGAGCCGGACGCGTCGGCCCTGTGCTTCCAGCAGAGGTACGCCCAGTTGCCTGGCCAGGTTGGAGAGCTGCTGGGACACCGCGGAGGGGGTCATCAGCAGCGCCTCGGCCGTCGCCGTGACGGTCCCGCGCTCGCTCAGCGTGCGCAGAATCCGGAGCTTCTTGATGTCCCACTCGGTCATGTCCGCACATTATCCGCCGCCGCGGACCCGGCCCGTTCATGCGGCAGAACTCAATGATGAGGAAGGGTGCTCGGCCGGAACGCACAACAGGGCGGCTCGACGTGCCTTACGCACGTCGAGGCGCCCTGGGACAGCACAGGTGGGGCTACGCAGTTCTGGCGCTGCGCAACCGGTGGGTCAGACCTGCTTCTTGGACTTGTCCAGGAGCATGACCAGGCCCGTGATGATCACGAACAGAGCAATGGGGGCCACGACGTACAGGCCGATCGTGTCGATCGCGCTCAGGCCGGGGCCCGGGTCGTCACCGTCGTCACGCGTCAGCGCAAGCGCGGGGGACGACATGAGCAGCATCATCAGCGTCGTACCGGCCGCCACGGCGCCGGTGCGCATTGCGTTCTTCTTGTCCACGCTACAAACGTAGCGAACGCCTAGGAGCGGCGCGCGCCCGGGGGTGCCGTACGGGGACGTGCGCGACTGTTCTCCGGGTCGAGGACCTCCATCAGGCGGTGCAGGCGAGGGGATGCGGCGAGCTCCTCCAGGGTGACCGGGTGGCCCTCCGCGTCGGCGATGGGCAGCCGCCAGTTGGGGTACTGGTCCCAGGTGCCCGGCAGGTTCTGCGGGCGCCGGTCGCCGACCGTGTCCGGGAGCCAGATGCCGGCCATGCGGGCGGGGGTGCGCAGCAGGAAGCGGTGGACGGCCCGGATCGCGCCCTCCTCGTCGCCCTCGCCCTCCGGGAACAGTCCGAGTCGGGCGAGCAGGGCGAGCCACTCGGCGGTGGCGGTGGCGTCCTCGGTCTGTTCCTGCTCCAGGGTGCGGGTGAGCAGGCCGAGGCGGTGGCGGAGGGTCACGTGGTCACCGGTCAGCCGGGCGGCGGTGGACGGCAGGTCGTGGGTGGTGGCGGTGGCCAGGCATCCCTCGCGCCAGTCCTGAGGGGGCAGCGGGCGGCCGTTACCCGCCCAGTCGCGCTCGAACCAGAGCACGGACGTGCCGAGCACTCCGCGCCGGGCGAGTGCTTCGCGTACGCCGGGTTCGACCGTGCCGAGATCCTCCCCTATGACGACCGCGCCGACCAGGTGCGCCTCCAGGGCGAGGACGGCGAGCATCGCCTCGGCGTCATGACTGACGTATGTGCCCTCGGTCGGCGGCTTTCCCTCGGGAACCCACCAGAGCCGGAAGAGGCCCATGACGTGGTCGATGCGGAGGGCGCCCGCGCGGGCGAGGAGACCGCGGAGCAGTCCGCGGTACGGGGCGTAGCCGGACGCGGCGAGGACGTCGGGGCGCCACGGCGGCAGCCCCCAGTCCTGGCCGCGCGCGTTGAACGCGTCCGGGGGTGCGCCGACCGACATGCCGTGCGCGAAGGCGTCCTGCTGGGCCCAGGCGTCGGCGCCGCCGGGGTGCACGCCGACGGCGAGGTCGTGGACGATGCCGACCGCCATCCCGGCGTCCCGCGCGGCGCTCTGGGCGGCGCCGAGCTGGGTGTCGGTCAGCCAGGCGAGCCGGCAGTGGAAGTCGACCCGGTCGAGGAGCTCGCCGCGGGCGCGGGCGGTCTGCGGGGAGCGGGGGTCGCGCAGCCCGGGCGGCCAGGCGTGCCAGTCGGAGCCGTGCACCTCGGCGAGGGCGCACCACAGGGCGTGGTCCTCCAGGGCCTGCCCCTGCTCGGCGAGGAAGTCGCAGTAGGCGGCGCGGCGGCCGGGGGTCAGCGGGACCTCCGATACGAGTTCGAGAGCCTGGCGCTTGATTTCCCAGACGGCGTCCCGGTCGATCAGGGCGCCCTTGTTCAGGACCGCCTCGCTGAGGGCTTCGGCACTGTGCCGCAGGTCGTCGAGGGCGGCCCGGTCCCGCACGTGCCCGTACTCCGGGATCGACTCGATGTGCAGATGGACGGGGTCCGGGAAGCGGCGCGAGGAGGGGCGGTACGGGGACGGGTCGGTGGGTCTGCCCGGTACAGCGGCGTGCAACGGATTGACCTGGACGAACCCGGCGCCGAGGGTTCGGCCCGACCAGGCGGCGAGGTCGGCGAGGTCGCCGAGGTCGCCCATGCCCCAGGAGCGCCCGGAGAGCAGGGAGTAGAGCTGGACGAGGAAGCCATGGGTGCGCCGGGGCGGCTGGGGCACTCGGGCGGGGGCGACGATCAGAGTGGTGGTGGCGGACCGGCCGTGCTGGGTGCGCACGGTCAACCGGTGCACACCGAGCGGGGGTTCGGCCCACCAGGCGGGGATGGCGGCGCTCACCGCGGAAACGGCCGGATCCTGCTGTCCGCCCGGCACCCTCATCCGTGGCGGCCGGGGCGATCCGGCCGCTCCCTCGGGCTCGATGTCCAGTGTGGTGCCGGGGCTCAGTGCGGTCAGGGCGGGCGGCAGGGACTCCCCGGTCCACACCACGAGCGTCGGCGGGAGCAGCCGGGAGGCGGCCGCCGACTCGGCGGCGGCGAGTGATTCCCGTACCGCTTCGGGTGTGGCGGCGTCCACGCCCAGCGCGGCGAGCACGGTGATCACCGTGTCGTCGGGGACGGTCACCGTGACATCCGCGGACGGGGAGTAGGAGGTGGCGACGCCGTGCAGTGCGGCGAGCCGGGACAGGCCCATTCAGACTCCTGGGGACTCCGTGCCCCCCGCGGTGCCGGGGGCGGTCGGCTCGCTGGTCAGTGGGGCGACGCCGACGAGCGGCGGCTCGCTCGTCAAAGGGGTGGCTGCGGCGTGCGGCGGCTCGCTCGTGAGAGGAACGGCTGCGGCGTGCGGCGGCTCGCTGGTGAGGGGTATGGCGTCGGCGTACGCGGGTTCGCCGACGAGCGGGCCGGGACCCGGTACCTGTTCGGTCAGGGCGGAGAGCAGAAGCTGCGCGGCAGCGGGCATGGCGGCCTCCTGGCCGTGGACAAGTGGACACAGCAGGCCTACCCAGCGGACGGGGCCGCAGACATAGGCGCTCCAACAACGACCCCAACGTGCCCTGGGTCACATTCCGTTCCTCAGGGGCCGGTTACCCGTAAACCATCCGCCGTTTTCGGCCATCCGGCGCCATCTCTGCTGTGGCCCACCGATCACTGACCACACCTCACCCCATCCACCACATCGGGCATATGAGGCACAACGGTCACACACATTGACACCCTCGCGCCCGGGTGGTGGGCTCGGAGCCCATCGATGGGAGCGAGGGAGTACGGCATGCAGCTCAGGCGCAGAAAGCAGGCGGCGGCCGTCGCGGCCGCCGTGCTCGGCGGACTGCTCTCCACAGGCACCCCGGCCGCCTTCGCCGCACCCTCGGCCCCCGGCTCACCCGCTGTTTCGACATCCGACCGTACGGACGACGGCGCGCTGCCCACCGTGTGGCCGCGCCCGCAGACCATCAAGGCGTCCGGGGCCGCCGTACCGCTCACCACCGAGGTGACCCTCCTCGCCGGCGCGCGCACCGATCCGTACGCCCTCGACGCGGCCCGGCAGGTGCTGCTCGACGCGGGCGTACGGACCGTCCACGAGGCGCTGCCGGGCCGCGGGCCGGTCATCCGGCTCGGCGGCGACGACGCCCAGGACGCCCTGCGGGCCCTGCGCGCCCCGGAACGCGCCGATCTGCCGTCCGGCGGCTACCGGATCGCGGTCGGTACGGTCGCGGGCCGCCCCACCGTCGCCCTGGACGGCCTCGGCGACGACGGCCTCTTCCACGCCGTGCAGACGCTGCGTCAGCTGATCCGGAACGGAAGTGTCGCCGGGGTCACCGTGCGGGACTGGCCGGCCACCGCCGTACGCGGCATGACCGAGGGCTTCTACGGGCATCCGTGGACGCGCGCGGAACGGCTCGCGCAGATCGACTTCATGGGGCGGACGAAGCAGAACCGGTACCTCTACGCGGCGGGCGACGACCCGTACCGGCAGGCCCGCTGGCGCGATCCGTACCCCGCCGAACGGCGCGCCGACTTCCGGGCACTGGCCGAACGGGCCCGCGCCCAGCATGTGACGCTCGGCTGGGCGGTCTCCCCCGGCCAGGCCATGTGCATGTCCTCGGACGGCGATGTGAAGGCGCTGACGCGGAAGATCGACGCCATGTGGGCGCTCGGCGTGCGCGTCTTCCAGCTGCAGTTCCAGGACGTCAGCTACAGCGAATGGCACTGCGACGACGACCGGGACACCTTCGGCAGCGGACCCGAGGCAGCGGCCAGGGCCCAGGCACGGGTCGCGAGCAAGGTGGCGCAGCATCTCGCGGACAGGTACCCGGATGCGGAGCCGCTGTCGGTGATGCCGACGGAGTTCTACCAGGACGGGGTCACCGACTACCGCGCGGCTCTCGCCAAGGAGCTGGACGACCGCGTGCAGATCGCCTGGACCGGCGTCGGCGTCGTGCCGAGGACCATCACCGGTGGGGAACTGGCCGGTGCGCGCGCCACGTTCCGGCATCCGCTCGTCACGATGGACAACTACCCGGTCAACGACTACGCACAGGACCGCATCTTCCTCGGCCCGTACACAGGCCGGGACCCGGCGGTCGCGATCGGCTCGGCGGCGCTGCTCGCCAACGCGATGGAGCAGCCGTCCGCGTCCCGCATCCCGCTGTTCACCGCCGCCGACTTCGCCTGGAACCCGAAGGGCTACCGGGCGCAGGAGTCCTGGCAGGCGGCCATCGACGATCTGGCGGGCGGCGACGCCCGCACCCGGGACGCGCTGCGGGCGCTGGCCGGGAACAGCGCGACGTCCGTGCTGGGCGGCGACGAGTCGGCGTATCTGCGGCCGTTGCTCGCCGCGTTCTGGAACTCCCGTACGACGGCAAACGCCACGGCGCGGGCCGACGCGGCACGCGAGCTGCGGGCCGCTTTCACCGTGATGCGGGGGGCACCGCAGCGGCTGAAGGGCCCGGCAGACGGGCGGCTCGACGACGAAGTGCGGCCCTGGACCGAGCAGTTGGCCCGGTACGGGCGGGCGGGCGAGCTCGCCGTCGATCTGCTGCAGGCCCAGGCACGCGGCGACGGCGCGGCAGCGTGGAAGGCGTCGCTGGCCCTGGAGCCGCTGCGCACGGCGATCAAGGCGAGCGGGGCGACGGTCGGCAAGGGGGTGCTTGACCCCTTCCTGGACCGGGCGCGCAGCGAGGCCGACTCCTGGACCGGCGCGGACCGGGACACCGGGACGGTGGCCGAGACCCCGGGCAGCTACACGGTCCGGCTGAACCGGGCCCGCCCGGTGGAGGCGGTGACCGCGATGACGGTGCCCGGCGCCGAGGCGGACGCGACGCTGCAGGCGCATGTGCCGGGCGAGGGCTGGCGCAGTCTCGGCCCGGTCTCGGGAACCGGCTGGACCCAGAGATCGGCCAAGGGGCTGCGAGCCGACGCGATCCGGGTCATCTGGCCCACTGCTTCCCTGGCGACGGGCGCGAACGCGGGCATGCTGCCGCCGATCGTCTCCGGAACCGTCCCCACCGCCGAACCCCTCCAGGTGCACGCCCTCGTGCCGTGGTTCGGTGACGAACCCCCCGCCCGGCTCGATCTCGTACGCGGTGAGACCGACGCCGAGATCGGCGGCGATCCGCAGCGGGTGCAGGCACGGCTCGCCGCCCGCCGCCCCGCCGAGGTGCGGGGCGCGCTCACCGCGAAGGCGCCCAAGGGCATCAAGGTGTCCGTCCCCGAGCAGACGACGGTGCCGCGCGGGTCCCGTACCGACGTCCCTGTGGAGATCACCGTCCCGGCGGACACCCCGGCGGGCGAGTACGAGGTGCCGCTCCACTTCGCCGGCGAGGAGAGCACCCTCACCGTCCGGGCCTACCCGCGCACCGCCGGCCCGGATCTGGCCCGTACGGCCACCGCCTCCTCGTCCGGCGACGAGACCCCGGACTTCCCGGCGGACGCCGCGTCGGACGGCGATCCCACCACCCGCTGGTCGTCCCCGGCCGAGGACGGCGCCTGGTGGCAGGCGGAACTGGCGGAGCCCGCCAGGATCGGGCAGGTGGTGCTGCGCTGGCAGGACGCGTACGCCGCCCGCTACCGCATCCAGGTCTCCGCGGACGGCCGCAACTGGCGCACGGCGGCGACCGTCCGGGACGGCAAGGGCGGGCGCGAGTCCGTCCGGATGGACGCGAAGGACACCCGCTTCTTGAGGATTCAGGGCGACGGCCGCGGCACCGAGTTCGGCTACTCGCTCTGGTCGGTGGAGGCGTACGCCGTCGCCCCGTAGCCGCACGCGGGCACGCCGCCGTGCGAACCAGGGGTGATTCACCACCCGACCGGCAATCGCTGCTTCACCGGTTACTCCCTCGGCAGGTGATCCCCGGTCACCACCCGCCCAACTATTCACTCAGTACATGTACCGAGTATATAGTCGGCCGCATGAGCATCCGCCATGTCCTTCTGGGACTGCTCGCCGGAGGTCCAAGCCACGGCTACGACCTCAAACGGCGGTACGACGAACGCTTCCCGCAAGCCCGGCCACTGGCCTACGGGCAGGTCTACACGACCCTGCAACGCCTGGTGCGTGACGGCCTCGCCGCCGTCGAAGGCACCGATTCCGACAGCGGACCCGAACGCACCCTGTACCGCTCCACCGACGAAGGATCACGCGAACTGGCCGGGTGGGCCGACGAGATCGCCCCGCCCGCCCCCTTCGTGGCGAACGAGATCTTCGCCAAGGTCGTGGTCTCGATCCTCGTCGCGGCCGTCGCCGACGACGACCGCACCACCGGCGCGGCCGCCTATCTGCAAGCCCAACGTGCCGCCCACATGGAGCGCATGCGTGAACTCACCGCACTCAAGACCACCCCGGGCGCCGATCTCAGCACGGTGCTCTCCGCCGACTACGCCCTCGCCCATCTGGACGCCGACGTCCGGTGGATGACCACGACAGCGAGCCGACTCGCCACCCTGACCGCGGAGGTCAACGCAGCATGAGCACACATACCGAGCAGCACCGCCCGGGAGCAGCGCCCCTGCTGACCGCCACGGGACTGCGGAAGTCCTACGGCAAGTCGGAGGCGTTGCGCGGCGCTTCGATCGAACTCCACGCGGGTGAGATTCTCGCCGTCACCGGTGCCAGCGGCAGCGGGAAATCCACGCTGCTGCACTGCCTGGCGGGGATCGTCCGCCCCGACGAGGGTTCGGTCTCGTACGGACAGGAGCGGCTCGACCGGCTTTCCGAGGCCCGGCTCGGCGAACTGCGGCGCACCGACTTCGGCGTGGTGTTCCAGTTCGGGCAGCTGATCCCCGAACTCACCGTGCTCGACAACGTGGCACTGCCACTGTTGCTCGCAGGGACGTCCCGCACCGCGGCACAGGCACGGGCGGGCGAATGGCTGGAACGCTTCGGGGTGCGCGGCCACGCCGGTCTGCGGCCCGGCGAGCTGAGTGGCGGCCAGAGCCAACGCGTGGCAATGGCACGCGCGTTGGTGACCGGTCCGAAGGCGGTCTTCGCGGACGAGCCGACCGGGGCGCTCGACTCGCTCGCCGGGGAGCAGGTGATGATGGCCCTGGTGCACGCCACCCGCGAGACCGGCACCGCGGTGCTGCTGATCACCCACGACGCGCAGGTCGCCGCGTACGCGGACCGCGAAGTGTGGCTGCGGGACGGGGCCGTCCACGCTGCGCCGGTCACCGTCCGGGAGGCCGCCCGCCATGAAGGCTGACGCCCGCATCGCATGGATCCTGACGCGCGGCTCGAACCGCCGCGAGTGGTGGCGGATCTCGCTCACCGCGGTGGGCGCGCTGGTCGCCACGGGCTTCGCCCTCGCGGCGGTCACGGTCGCCGCCGTCGCCGGGCAGGTGTCGATCCCCTACGCGCACGGCCTCCTGAACCAGCCGGGCGAGCGCGCCGGTGTGGTGGTCACGCTGCTGCTCCTGCTCGTCCCCGTGCTCGGCTTCCTCGGTCAGTGCGCCCGCATCGGCGCCGTGCACCGCGACCGGCGACTGGCCGGGCTGCGGCTCGCGGGGGCGTCGCCCGCGCAGGTACGGCGCATCTCGGCGCTGGAGTCCGCGTTCGCGTGCCTGGCGGGATCGGCCGGCGCGCTGGCCGTCTTCGCCGCGGTCCTCGCCGCCGCCGGTCACATGCCGCCGCCGGTGGCATGGGTGGCCTTCGTGCTGGTTGTCCTCGCCGTGCCGGTCGTGGCCGCGCTGGTGAGCGCACTCGCCCTGCGGCGGGTGGTCGCCTCGCCGCTCGGCTGGGTGCGCCGTGTCCGGCCGGGCAGCGGACACCGGACGCTGCTCGCGCTCCTGGTCCCGACCGCGCTGATCGCCGTGGCGCTCTTCCTCCTTGCCGACCGCAACGGCCGTCCCGGCGACGTGACTGTCCCGTTCACGGTGCTCGCCGTGGTGCTTGTCACCGGAGCGGGCGCGGTCTGGCTGGCCGGAGCGACGGCTTCCTTCATGGGCCGGTGGCTGACCCTCCGCGCGAAGAGCCCCGCAGTGCTGATCGCCGCGGGGCGGCTCAAGGACGACCCGTGGGCCGCCGCGCGCACCCATGCCGCTCTGCTGCTGGTGACCGTCGTCGGGGTGGGTTTCGTCGGCGTACGACAGGTGCTGCTCGACGAGTTGCACCGGCGGAGCGGTTACGCGGCGGAGGACCTCGGCTTCTACACCACGGGGATCGACCTCGCCGGGACCGCCGTCCTGGTGGCTCTCGTCATCAGCCTCTTCGGCCTCGCGGTGGGCACAGCCGAATCCGTCGCCACCCGCCGCAGGGGACTCGCCGCCCAGACCGCGGCCGGAGTACCGCGGACGGTTCTGGCCCGGACCCTCCTCCTGGAAACGGCGCTCCCGCTGGCCCCCGCGGTCCTGCTCGCCGGCATCGGAGGCATGGCGGTGCACCTCTCGTACGCCCTGCTGGTGGTTCCCGAGGCCGTCCCGTCGATGCTTCCACTGGTCGTACCCGTGGTGGTGTACGCCGCCTGTCTGCTGGCCGCGTCGGCCTCGCTGCCGCTGCTGCGGCGGGCGGTGCACCCCACGGAGCTGCGGTTCACGTAGCACGCGGCACTGCGCGAAGCCACATCTCCCCGGATACGCGAAAGCCCGGATCGTCAGGCTGAAATGCCGTCGATCCGGGCCATGGCGTCGTCCGCGCCGAAGGGTTGCAGGTACGGCAGCCAGCGCGGGTCCCGGTGCCCCGTCCCGATGATCCGCCAGGCCAGGCCGGTCGGCGGGGCGGGTTGTTGGTGCAGCCGCCAGCCGAGCTCCGGCAGATGCCGGTCCGCCTTGACGTGGTTGCAGCGGCGGCAGGCCGCCACCACGTTGTCCCAGGCGTGCTGTCCGCCTCGGCTGCGGGGGATGACATGGTCGACGCTGGTCGCGGCGGCACCGCAGTACATGCAGCGCCCGCCGTCCCTGGCGAAGAGTGCCCGGCGGGTCAGTGGAACGGGCCCCCGGTAGGGAACCCGTACGAACCGTTTCAGACGGACGACGCTCGGGGCTGGGATGGCGCGGGTGGCGCTGTGCATGAGGGCGCCTGACTCCTCAAGGCAGATGGCCTTGTTCTCCAGGACGAGGACGAGCGCGCGGCGGAGCGGTACGACGCCGAGCGGCTCGTACGACGCGTTGAGAACCAGGACATGCGGCACGGTGGATGCCTCCTTGTACGCCGGCGGCGCGTGGCTCGCGCCGGGACGATCCGATCTCAGTCTCTCCTCATGCCTGGTCAATCCGCCACCACGTGCGGGTAACGGGCCGGAAGGATTTTCCCGGGTCCCTGCCGTCCGCACGGCCCGGAATCGCCGGAACAGGTGCTCAGGAGGCCGTTGCCGGAGCGGTCCCGGGATCGATGTGCGATCGGCCACACCCGGCCTCGAAACCCGTTCCGGAACCGGCTACCCCTTCCATATCCCCGGGTGAGACGTGCCTCTCCCCTCCGTCACCGCAACGGAGCACTCCCGATGCCCCGTTAGTGTGGTTGGGCAGCCCACGTCCATCTGGAGGTTCCGTCGTGTCCCTGTCCGCCCTGTTGGCCGCAGCACCGTCACCCGAGCCCGGCGGCTCGCTGGACGAAGCCGCCAAGCAGGCCGGCCACGCCGCGGGCTGGGTGGAGGAGAACTGGTCCACCTGGCTGAACACCGGTCTGCGCATCGTCCTCATCGCGGTCATCGCGGTCTTGTTGCGCATCGCGATCCGCCGTGCTCTCACCAAGCTCATCGAGCGGATGAACCGCAGCGCCCAGGCCGTCGAGGGCACCGCTCTCGGCGGCCTGCTGGTCAATACGGAACGCCGCCGTCAGCGCTCCGAGGCGATCGGGTCCGTACTCCGGTCGGTCGCTTCGTTCCTGATCCTCGGTACGGCCGCCCTGATGATCCTGGGCGCCTTCCAGATCGATCTGGCGCCGCTGCTCGCCTCCGCCGGTGTCGCCGGTGTGGCACTCGGTTTCGGTGCGCGCAACCTCGTCACCGACTTCCTCTCCGGTGTCTTCATGATCCTTGAGGACCAGTACGGCGTCGGGGACACCATCGACGCGGGCGTCGCCTCCGGTGAGGTCATCGAGGTCGGTCTGCGGGTCACCAAGCTGCGCGGTGACCACGGTGAGATCTGGTACGTCCGCAACGGCGAGGTGAAGCGGATCGGCAACCTCAGCCAGGGGTGGTCGACCGCCGGCGTGGATGTGCAGGTACGCCCCACGGAGGACCTCGGCCGGGTACGTACGGTGATCACCGAGGCCGCCGGGCTGATGGCCAAGGAGGACCCCTGGAACGAGCGCCTGTGGGGCCCGGTGGAGATCCTCGGGCTGGACTCCGTGCTCCTGGACTCGATGACGGTCCGTGTGACGGCGAAGACGATGCCGGGCAAGGCGCTGGGTGTGGAGCGCGAGCTGCGCTGGCGGATCAAGCTGGCCTTCGACGAGGCGGGCATCCGGATGGTCGGCGGCGTGCCGGCCCAGCCGGACGAGCCGTCGGCGGCGGACCCGACCGCCGGCATGGCCGCCCCGTCCGCCTACGCGTCGACGACATCCCCGCAGTCGCTGGCCGCGACACCCATCCCACCGTCGAACCTGGCCAAGTAGCACCGCGGAACCACGGGCGCCCCGCCCGGCCGTAAGGGCCTGCGGGGCGCCCTTCGGCGTGAAAACGGGTCGAGCAGCAGTGACGGGCGGCGGTTGACACCGGGACGGGACCCGGGCGGCAGCACAGGAGGCCGGGGCTCGGAAGCAGCCTTTCCTGGCCCGCCCGAGGGGTGCCGGGTGGCCGGCCCCGGGCAGCGCTCGCGCCCACCCGCCCCACGGACGGCACGACCGGACTCGGCGCCACGGGCCGTACCGCTCCGCCCAACCCCGCGGAAGCGGGCCCGCTTCGGCCTGAATGCGCCTGAGGACTGTCCCGTAACCGCCGGCAAGACAGCCCTCGGTCCGGCTCCCCGGATAACGCTTTGGTTGCCACCGGCGCTCTGCCCATTGACGCGTCGGTGACGTGCGCCCTACCGTCCTCTCATCGAATAGGAAACTTTCCTAACAGAGGGCAGGTGCCGCACGCATGGCCGGAACGACACCGGGAACCCCCCGCGTCCTGCGGGCCATGAACGACCGGGCCGCCCTCGATCTGCTGCTGGAGCACGGACCTCTCTCGCGTACGAAGATCGGGAAGCTGACCGGGCTCTCCAAGCCCACCGCCTCGCAGCTGCTGGCCCGTCTGGAGGCGGCCGGGCTGGTCGTCGCCACCGGGACCGTCGCGGGACGACCCGGCCCCAATGCCCAGCTGTACGCGGTGAACGCCCGTGCCGCCCATGTCGCCGGTCTCGATGTGAACGCTCACCGGATCGTCGCCGCCGTTGCCGATGTGACCGGCGAGACGGTCGGCGAGTTCGAGCTGCGCACCCCCGGGCGGCGCGCCGACAGTGTGGTGCGGCAGGTGGCGGACGCACTGGACGGGGCCATCAAGGACGCCGGGCTCACCCGCTCCGATGTGCACCGGGTCGTCATCGGTACCCCGGGTGCCTTCGACCCCGGTACCGGGCGGCTGCGGTACGCCTCCCACCTGCCCGGCTGGCACTCCCCCACCCTGCTCGACGAGCTGGCCGCCTTCCTGCCGATGCCGGTCGAGTACGAGAACGACGTGAACCTCGTCGCGGTGGCCGAGCAGCGGCTCGGCGCGGCCCGCGGCCACGACGACTTCGTCCTGCTGTGGAACGAGGAGGGGCTCGGCGCCGCCCTCGTCATCGGCGGACGGTTGCACCGCGGCTTCACCGGCGGCGCCGGTGAGGTCGGTTTCCTGCCAGTGCCCGGTGTCCCGCTGGTCCGTCAGGTCACCAAGGCGAACTCGGGCGGCTTCCAGGAGCTGGCGGGCGCCCAGGTGCTGCCCCGACTGGCCCGGAAGCTCGGCATCGACGACGAGCTGACCCGCGCCACCGGTACCCATCACGAGGTCGCGGCCGGCCTGATCACCCGGGCTGCCGCGGCCGCGGAGCAGGGCGAGGACGGCCCGTATGCCCGGCTCCTCGATCTGTTCGCCACCGGCCTCGCGACCGGCCTGGCCTCCATGGTCGCCGTACTCGACCCCGAACTCGTGGTTCTCTCCGGCGAGTTGATCGCCTCCGGCAGAGAACCGCTGCGCGCCCGGGTGCAAGGGGAGCTCGCCGAACTGGCGGCCTCCCGGCCCCGGCTGATCATCGGTGGCGTCACGCATCGGCCCGTACTGCGCGGGGCGCTGGAGAGCGCCCTCGCCACCACCCGCGACGAAGTCTTCGACACGTCGCGCTGACCCGCCCGCCGCACGTCCGTCCCTTCCCTGCCCCAACCCTTCATCGGGAGACACCGCCATGTCCGGAAACCGCCGGAAGACGGCCGCCGCGCTCACCGCGACCGCCGCGATATCCCTTCTCGCCTCCGCCTGTACCGGTCAGAGCGGCTCCGGTGCCCACGATGACGCGTCCAAGGAGACGACCATCACCTTCTGGCACGGCTGGAGCGCCCCGAACGAGGTCCAGGGAATTCAGGCCAACGTCGACGCCTTCGAGAAGGCGCACCCCAACATCCATGTGAAGGTCGTCGGCAACATGACCGACGACAAGATCAACCAGGCGCTGCGAGCGGGCGGTTCGAAGGCTCCGGACGTCGTCTCCTCGTTCACCACGAACAATGTGGGCAAGTTCTGCTCGTCCAAGGCGTTCGTCGACCTGAATTCCTTCCTGAAGAAGGACGGGATCGACGCCGACAAGACGTTCCCCAAGGCGATGAACGAGTACACGCAGTTCAACGGCGTGCGCTGCACCGTTCCGCTGCTCGGGGACGCGTACGGCCTCTACTACAACAAGGACGCGTTCAAGGCCGCAGGCATCACCAGCCCGCCGAAGACCTGGTCCGAACTTGCCGCGGACGCAAAGAAGCTGACGAAGACCAAGGGCGACTCGTACGAGCAGCTCGGCTTCATGCCGAACTACCACGGTTACGAGACGACGACCGACCACTACCTCGGCGGTTGGAACCCGACGTACTTCGACGCCGACGGCACGTCGAACATCGCCAAGGACCCGGCGTTCGCGTCGATGCTGACCACGCAGAAGAAGCTGGTCGACGACCTGGGCGGCTACGCGAAGCTGGAGAAGTTCCGCACCACGTTCGGTGACGAGTGGGGCGCCAAGCACCCGTTCCACACCGGCCAGGTGGCCATGCAGCTGGACGGCGAGTGGCGGCTCGGCATGGCCGAGGACACCAAGCCGAAGTTCGAGATCGGCGTGGCCCCGATGCCCGTCGCCGACAACGAGGCCGACACCTACGGCAAGGGCTATCTGACCGGCACCATCGCCGGTATCGCCGCCACTTCGCAGAAGCAGAACGCGGCGTGGGAGCTGGTGAAGTTCATGACCACCGACACCGACGCGGTGGTCGACTTCGCCAACGCCATTCACAACGTTCCGTCCACGCTGGCGGCGCTGAAGTCGCCGAAGCTGAAGTACGACCCGCGGTTCAAGACCTTCCTGGACATCGCCGCGAACCCGAAGAGCACCACCACCCCGCCCTCGGTGAACGGCGGCGCGTACCTGGTGTCCCTGCAGAACCTCGGATTCGACATCGAGAAGGGAAAGCAGACGGACATCAAGGCGGGTCTGGAGAAGACCGCCGAGGAAATCGACGCGGCGATCGCGCAGGCGAAGTAGAACCGCGATGAGCACACGTACGGGCACCTACGCACTGCGCTCGAAGCGCCGCCGCACGGCGCTGCGAACGGCGGCCTTCATGTCGCCGTGGCTGACCGGGTTCTGCGTCTTCTTCGCCTATCCGCTGGTCTCCACGGTCTATTTCTCCTTCACCCAGTACGACGGCTTCGCGCCCCCGAAGTTCGACGGGCTGAAGAACTGGTCGTACGTCTTCGACGAGTACCCGTTGTTCTGGCCCGCCCTCCGGAACACGCTGTGGCTGGTCGTGGTCATGGTCAGCTGCCGGGTCGTCTTCGGTCTCGGCGTCGGTCTGCTGATCACCAAAATCAAGACCGGTACGGGCGTCTTCCGGACCCTGTTCTACCTGCCGTACCTGGCGCCGCCGGTCGCGGCGACCCTGGGCTTCGTCTTCCTGCTCAACCCGGGTACGGGGCCGGTCAATTCGCTCCTCGGCGATCTGGGGCTGCCCGCGCCGGGCTGGTTCACCGACGCCGCCTGGTCCAAACCGGCCCTGACCGCGCTCGCGGTCTGGGGGGTGGGCGACCTGATGGTGATCTTCATGGCCGCGCTGCTCGACGTACCCAAGGAGCAGTACGAAGCGGCGGAGCTGGACGGGGCGACCGCGTACCAGCGGTTCCGGTTCGTCACGCTGCCGAACATCTCGCCGATCGTGATGTTCGCCGTGGTCACCGGGATCATCCAGACGATGCAGTACTACACCCAGCCGCTCGTGGCCGGGAAGGTCGCCTCGGGGGTGATGGGCGGCTCCGGGCAGCAGTTCGAACCGGGCTATCCCGACAAGTCGACACTGACGCTTCCGCAGCTCGTCTACAACCTCGGCTTCCAGCGTTTCGACTACGGCTCCGCCTGTGTGGTCGCGCTCGTTCTCTTCGTACTCGCCATGGCGTTCACCGCACTGCTGATGCGGCGCCGCAGCGGGCTGATCCAGGCAGGTGAATGACGTGGCGCAGGCTCTCGACACCCTCAAGGCCACCGGCCCGTCGGCCGGACCGGTCACCCCGGCCGAGCGCGTCGCACGCCGCAAGGCGCTGCTGAACTGGATCGCCGTGCACGCGCTCGGTGTCGCGGCCGCACTCTTCTTCGTGCTGCCGTTCGTCTTCCTGTTCCTCACCTCTCTGATGAGCGACCAGCAGGCGCTGACCCGGGATCTGTGGCCGCACCCCTTCGAGTGGAGCAACTACCGCAAGGTGTTCGACACCCCGGGCTTCCTGACCTGGTGGAAGAACACCCTGCTGTACGCGGGACTCGGCACCGTCCTCACCGTCGTGTCGTCGCTGCCCGTGGCGTACGCGCTCGCCAAGTTCCGTTTCCGCGGCCGCCAGCTGTCGCTGATGCTCGTCATCTCGATGATGATGCTGCCGCCGCAGGTCGTCGTCATCCCGATGTATCTGTTCTGGGCGAAGCAGCTGGACATGTCCGGCACGCTCTGGCCGCTGATCATCCCGATGGCCTTCGGTGACGCGTTCTCCATCTTCCTGCTGCGACAGTTCCTGCTGACCATCCCGAACGAGTACCTCGACGCGGCGAAGGTCGACGGCTGCGGCGAACTGCGCACCCTGCTCAAGGTGGTGCTGCCGATGGCCAGACCGGGCATCGCGGCCGTCGCGCTGTTCCAGTTCTTCTACGCCTGGAACGACTACTTCGGGCCGCAGATCTACGCCTCCGAGAACCCGGCCGCCTGGACTCTCAGTTACGGCCTGGAATCCTTCAAAGGCGCACACCACACCGACTGGAACCTGACCATGGCCGCGACCGTACTGGTCATGGCCCCCGTGATCCTCGTGTTCTTCTTCGCTCAAAAGGCATTTGTCGAAGGCGTCACACTGACCGGAGTAAAGGGCTGACCCATGAAGCTCGCAGTAGTTGGTGGCGGGTCCACCTACACCCCTGAACTGATCGACGGCTTCGCCCGGCTGCGGGACACGCTGCCCATCGAGGAGCTCGTGCTCGTCGATCCGGCGGCCGACCGTCTCGACCTCGTCGGCGGTCTCGCCCGGCGGATCTTCGCCAAGCAGGGCCACCCGGGGCGGATCGTCACCACCTCGGACATCGACGCGGGCGTCGCCGACGCCGACGCGGTCCTGCTACAGCTGCGCGTGGGCGGCCAGGCCGCCCGCAACCAGGACGAGACATGGCCGCTGGAGTGCGGCTGCATCGGCCAGGAGACCACCGGGGCCGGCGGTCTCGCCAAGGCATTGCGCACCGTCCCGGTCGTCCTCGACATCGCCGAGCGGGTCCGTCGCACCAACCCCGACGCGTGGATCATCGACTTCACCAATCCGGTCGGGATCGTGACCCGGGCGCTGCTCCAGGCCGGTCACAAGGCCGTCGGTCTGTGCAACGTGGCCATCGGCTTCCAGCGGAAATTCGCCAGGCTGCTCGATGTCACCCCCGGTGAGGTGCACCTCGACCATGTCGGGCTCAACCACCTGACGTGGGAGCTCGGAGTGCGGCTCGGCGGCCCTGACGGCGAGAACGTCCTGCCGAAACTGCTCGCCGAGCACGGCGCCGCGATCGCCGGCGATCTGCGCATGCCCCGGGCGGTCGTCGACCGGCTCGGCGTCGTCCCCTCGTACTATCTGCGGTACTTCTACGCCCACGACGAGGTCGTGCGGGAGCTAGGCACCAAGCCGTCCCGGGCGGCGGAGGTCGCCGCGATGGAGAAGGAACTCCTCGCCATGTACGGCGACCCGGCGCTGGACGAGAAGCCCGCGCTGCTCGCCAAGCGCGGCGGCGCGTTCTACTCGGAGGCGGCCGTGGACCTGGCGTCCTCGCTGCTGGGCTCGGGCGGCTCGGCGGTGCAGGTCGTCAATACGTACAACAACGGGACGCTGCCGTTCCTGCCGGACGACGCGGTGATCGAGGTGCAGGCCCGGGTCGACGGCACAGGGGCGACGCCGCTCGCCATTCCGGAGCTGGACCCGCTGTACGCGGGGCTGATCGCCAATGTGACGGCGTACGAGGACCTCGCCCTGGAAGCGGCGCTGCTCGGCGGCCGAGCCACCGGGCGGGCGGGCGGGAGAGACGCAGTGTTCAAGGCGCTGCTCGCCCACCCCCTGATCGGCCAGTTCGAGTACGCCGAGGCGCTCACCGACAAGCTGATCGCGCACAACCGGGAGCACCTCGCGTGGGCGTGAACGCTGCGGTCCTCGCCATCGACGCGGGGAACAGCAAGACCGATGTGGCCCTGATCGGACCGGACGGAACGCTGCTGAGCTCGGTGCGCGGAGGCGGCTTCCAGCCGCCGACCGTCGGCATCGATGTGGCCGTGGACGTCCTGGCCTCGGCGATCGGAGAGGCGCTGGCGAAAGCGCGGGCGTACGGCGAGCCGGTGGAATCCGTCGCGCATGTGTCGGCGTGTCTGGCCAATGCCGATCTCCCGGTCGAGGAGCAGGCGCTCGCCGCGGCGCTGCGGGCCCGTGACTGGGGTCGCACGGTGGAGGTCCGCAACGACACGTTCGCGATACTGCGGGCCGGGGTCGACGAGCCCCGGGGCGTGGCCGTCGTCTGCGGTGCGGGGATCAACTGTGTCGGCATGGTGCCGGACGGGCGGACCGCGCGCTTCCCCGCCATCGGCCGGATCTCCGGTGACTGGGGCGGCGGTTCGGGGCTCGCCGAGGAGGCCATGTGGTTCGCCTCGCGGGCCGAGGACGGGCGCGGCGAACCGACCGAACTGGCGCGCACCCTGCCCGCGCACTTCGGGCTCGACTCGATGTACGCGCTGATCGAGGCACTGCATCTGGGGCACATCGAGTTCGAGCGGCGGCACGAGCTGACGCCGGTGCTGTTCGCGACCGGCGCGGCCGGGGACCCGGTGGCGCGCGGTCTCGTGCACCGGCTGGCGGACGAGGTCGTCGCGATGGCGTCGGTCGCGCTGACCCGCCTCGGGCTGCTGGACGAGGAGGCGCCGGTGGTCCTGGGCGGCAGCGTGCTGGCGGCGCGCCACCCGCAGCTGGACGACCGGATCGCCGAACTCCTCGCGGCACGGGCCCCGAAGGCGGTGGTCCGGGTGGTGCAGGAGCCGCCGGTGCTGGGGGCCGGGCTGCTGGGTCTTGACCACACGGGGGCTGCGCCGGAGGTGCACAGCAGGCTGCGTGCGCAGTACGGCTGACACCTCGGCAGACGGGCACTAGGGCGTGTTTCGAAAGTAGCGTCGTCCGCCCGTAGGGCGGGCCAGGCGGCGTCTGGTGCGTGCGATCGCAAGGCGGAGGGTCGCCCCG
>NZ_JBEZKL010000050.1:0-52476 GCF_040704695.1 Streptomyces sp. NPDC048411 | reverse complement strand
CGCGTACTCGTTCAGCCACCCGCACACGGTGACCGCCTCCCGCTGCCCGGAGAAGGACCCCGGACGGCGCGTCACATCACAACAGGGCAAACGTTGCCTGATCCGGCACTAGCGTGCGCCAGGTCGACCCCTAAGGAAGCGAAGCAGGCAGTCGTACGGGCGTTACCTCCATCGTCAACGAAATAGAGGCGCAGGGGGGCAGCACTGTTCTCAGCGACCATGGGCGATCAACTCCGCAAGCACACAAGGGGATTCCCCGACACCATTGCCAGGGTCCCTTCCGCATCCCTCACGAGGAGAAGCGGGCATGGGGTGCTCTACTCCACGCACCACGTCGTACGTCAACAGCTCCGCAAGCGGTTGCTGCATCAACCCGGAATCAAACCTCATGGGGAGGTACCAACCGCGCCAGCAACAGTCCCCGATATGCCAACTGCCCGCATTCCGAGACCCCCAGGACTGTTCCTGGTCCCATACGTCACGGTGCCGCCTTGCACCACGCTCATCACAACCATACCGGCCAGACGAGATGAGCATCACACAAAAGCGTTACTAGGCAGGCAAGTTACTCGTCGCCGAACGCGCTTTCGTCTGGTGCGTCAGGGTGGCGTCCGGGTCAATGCTGGTCCTCGATGGTGACCTCACACTTCTAGAAACTGCGTCGCGCCGAAATCCCTCTTGCGACTTTCGCCCAAGGCTGCGATAGGCGCGATGGGGGTTAGATCCTCCTCGTCGGACTGGAGGGCGAGGAGGTGTCATCCGAGCGGCACCGACTGCGAAACGGGGAGAGTAGCCATTCGAAGCAGGTAGCCGGTGCAGCGGATGAGCAAGGGTTGACGCGTGAGCGATGCGTGAGCGGACGGCAAAGCATGGGCCATCACTAGCGGGATTGAGCACCGTGCCGCATGGCGTTGATCAGGCAGAACAGCACCACGCGGCACGTCCCAGCACCGCCCAGCAAGGATTCGATCCCACTCCGTAAGCAGTGCCACACGCGTCACATGGTTCGTGGGATCAACAAGCCGTATCTGCTTGACCGCTTGTGAGGTGATACGTCGCCCGCTCGTCCAGGAGGAGCGGAATCAGGTTCCGGGCCGACTGCCGCAACGGTACGTACGCTCCATCACCGTCGGGCCGGGACGTGACGCCGTGCAGGGCGAGTTCGTCCTTGACGTCGGCGAACTGGGCGGCGCTCAGGCGGTAGCCGCACGGCGGGTCCTGGAGGACGTCGACGGGTTCGGCCGGTTCGTTGTCCGCGCCCCCGAGGTAGACGGGACCGCGGTCGGCGTATCCGGCCGCGCGGGACGCGACTGTGGCGGCGCGGATGGGACCGCGCCGTTCGTCGGTGAAGCGGAACAGACCGTCGAGCGCCACGAGTTGCGAGTCGACGCGACGCCTGCTGTTGAGGGCCGGGTCGGCCTTCTCGGCGTCGGTGAGCGCATCGACGCGCGACTCGATGAGCAGGCCCACCGCGTGCTTGATGCCCGAGGTGTTGCGCAGGATGCGCTCCTGCCCGTCGCCCGCCGTCTGCTTGATCGGATCTCCGGTGACCGGATCGGTCCAGATCCCGTAGAGACCGCTGCTGTAGCCGGCGTCCTTGGCGGTGGGCCGCACGTACTGTTCCGCGAGGGTCCGCGATTCGTTGTGCACCCGGTCGGTGGCGTTGAGGTTGCGGGGCCAGAGGACGAACAGGTCCTTGTCGTAGTACGGCGGGGTGGCACCGTACTCGTGCAGGTCGTAGATCACCTCGGGCTTCCGGTCGCGGATGACCGCTGCCATGGCGCGCGCCTCGGCGGTCTGCAGGGCGATGTGGTCGCGGTTGATGTCGACGCCGTCGGAATTGCCCCGGGTGTTCGCGGCGCGCCCGTCGGGGTTGGCGGTGGGCACCACGAGGACATCGGTGTGCGAGAGGAAGGTGCGGGTCGCCCGGTCGTCTGCGTACGCGAGATCGCGAATGGTGGTCAGACACGCCTCGCGGCCGGACGGCTCGTTACCGTGCTGACTGCAGATCAGCAGGACCGTAGTGGCCGCGCGGTGGTTGCCGATGCGGGCGAGCTGGAGCGGGCGGCCCTGTTTCGTCGTGCCGATCCGGTCGACGGAGACCCGGTCGCTGCCCTGGTCGACGGCGGCGAGGAAGGACTGTTCGTCGGGCTGGCCGGTCCAGTGGGCCCCGTTGCTGGTTTCGAAGCCGGTACGGGGCGGGGTGTGCGCGGCCTCGGCCGGCGCGGCGGCCAGGGGGACGGCCAGCGCCGTCGCGGCGACGGCGATGGCGAGGTTGCGGACGAGCGGGATACGGGGTGTCATGAGCGGCTGCCTCCCGGGATGCGGAGTGCGGGACGCGGCGGTGCCACGCCTTCGGGACGGGATGCGTGGGGGGTGGCTGTCGCGTGCGCGGGGCCCGCGGTGGCGCGTACGAACGCTGCGGCGCCTCCGACGAACGGCAGCTTCGCGGACGTGCGGGCCAGATCGAGGGTGAGCGTGGGGGTGGAGGCCGGCGGGTCGATGAGGTCCTGGTCGGTGCCGGCGACGATCAGGGCGAGGCGGTGTCCGGCCGGCACCACGTGATCGCTCGCGGCCAGATCGACCGTGATCGTGTAGCGCTTGCCCGGGGTGAGCGGGCGGCCCTTGCCTGCGGAGGCGTACGTACCGAGGTCGGCCCAGCCGCGGCTGAAGACGGTCCGGTCGACGGCGGCGGTCCTGGCCGTTGTCTCCTTGAAACAGGAGCTGTCGCCGGCCGTGCTCGCACCCCAGCAGGTGCGGTCGGTGAGGGTCGTGATGCCTTCGCCGGACGCGCCGTAGTCCCGGATGGTGTCGGGGCCGACATCGACGAGGACGGCCGAGAGATGGGCGGTCGAGGTGGTCGGGGTCGCGGTGACGGTCACCTTCGACGAGCCGGAGAGTCGCAGGTCGTGGGCGAGCGGCGCGGTGAGGAACCCGGCCTTGGCGCCCGTGGACCGGTCCAGGTCGGCGGCCCAGTCCGCCTCGCTCTGCTTCGGGTCGTCGGTGAACGTCTCGGTGGCGCCGGGCCGGGCGGTCCTCCGGGTGAGGGTGCCGACACCGGGTTCGGCACCGGTGCCGGGGTGCACAGTGGTGGCGGCGGTGCTGCGCGGCGGCCAGACCTTGTCGGTGGACCACTGGTCGGGGTGGCGTTCGATGTCGGCCATCGGTGCGTGGTCGATGCCGTTGTCGTAACCGAGGAGGTAGTGGTCGAACCAGCGATGCAGCGTGTCGACCCACTCGGCGCGCCGGTAGTCGAACGGATCGACATGCCCGGTCTGGGAGAGCCAGATCTTGCGCTCCACGCCCTGCGCGGCAAGGGCTTCCCACCACTGGCCGAGGTGCTTGGTGCGGACGTTGAGGTCCTGCATCCCGTGCACGGCAAAGACGCTGGCCTTCACCTTGCGGGCATCCTTCACGTAGTCGCGCTCGCTCCAGAGATTCGTCCAGTCGCCGGTGAGGGGCGCCTCGTCGACGAGTTTCTGCTGCACGGCCGCGCAGCGCGACCGCGCCCCGGGGCTCTCGACATAGTCGGAGAGCCATTCGGGACCACCGTCGTAGAGGGGGGCGCCCTGGGAGAAGTAGTAGTCGTACCAGGAGGAGATGGAACCGATCGGGACGATGGTCCGCAGCCCGTCGACGCCGGTCGCCGCCACACCATTGGCGACGGTGCCGTCGTAGCTCTTGCCGATCATGCCGGTACGGCCGTTGGACCAGCCTGCCGAGGTGCGTTCGGTGCCGGTGCGAGTGGTGTAGCCGCGGGCCCGGCCGTTCAGCCAGTCGATGACGGCTGTCGCGGACTGGATGTCGGAGCGGCCACCGACGTCGACACAGCCGTCGGAGCGATTGGTACCGGCCAAATCCACGGCGACGAAGGCGTAGCCGCGCGGGACGAAGTAGTTGTCGTAGTAGAGCGGGAACTGGACGGGGTCGCCGTTGGTGTCGTACGTCTTCAACTGGCTCTCGTTGCCCCGCCCGCAGCACGAGTAGTAGGGGCTGGCGTCCATGATCACGGGTATCTTGCGGCCCTGTTGTGCGGGTTCGCGCGGCCGGACGATGTCGACGGCGACACGGTCGCTCTTCCCGTTTCCGTCGCCGTCCAGGCCCGTGTCCACCCAGACGGATTCACGGACGGCGGACCCGTACGAGTAGACGGCTCTGCTCTCCCGCGGGCCTGAGCCCTGTGCCCCTGCCGGCGAGAGCAGGACGGTCATCAGGGCGGCCGAGGCCGCCACCACCAGCGATCTGTACCTCAAGCGGGTGCCCCGCGCACGTGTCGGCATCTGCGGAAGGTACCCCGGTCAACTCCTGTGCGACAGGGGGCGATCGCAAGCCGATGTGACGGAAAGGAAGTCAAGGTGTCATGTCGGCCGAATGGCGATCGTGTGACAGAGGTGGCCGTGGACACGACCAGGCCGGGGAACGCTGAATAGAGTCGAAAGACCGGTCGGAAAGATCATCCGCCCCGAAGACTTGGAGCATTCGTGCACCGCAGACTCATCGTCCCGAGCGCACTCGCGGCCTTCCTGCTGCTGGCGGTCCCGGCATCGGCCGCCCAAGGCACCGCGGGCGCCCCGGGCATCGGCGACCCTTATTACCCGGTCAGTGGCAACGGCGGCTACGACGTGTCCCACTACGACTTGCGGCTGAAGTATCAGCCCGCGACCGACCTCCTGGAGGGCACGGCGACGATCCTCGCCACCCCCACCCAGGATCTCTCGCGCTTCAACCTCGACTTCGGGCTCGACGTCTCCGAGGTGCGGGTGAACGGGAAGACGGCGTGGCACGCGAAGAGCGGAACCCAGGAACTGGAGATCACGCCGGCCGGCACCCTGGCGAAGGGCCGAGCTGTCTCGGTGGTCGTGCGGTACGCCGGGAAGCCGTCCGAGCTGAAGATCGGCGGCTGGACCGCCTGGGCCCGTACCCCGGACGGTGGCGTGGCCGCGCAGGAGCCGGAGTCGGCCGTGTGGTGGTTCCCCAGCAATGACCACCCGTTGGACAAGGCTACGTACGACGTGTCGGTGTCCGTCCCGGACGGGACCCAGGCGATCAGCAACGGCGTGCTGCAGTCGCAGAGTTCGAAACTCGGCTGGACGCGCTTCAACTGGCGCTCCAACAAGCCGCAGGCCACGTATCTGGCGACGCTCGCGATCGGCAAGTTCGACATCACCAGGGACACGACGGCGGACGGGCTGCCGGTCCTCAACGCGTACAGCAAGGATCTCGGCGACAACGACGGGGCGGCGCGCGCCAGCATCGAGCGGACCACCGAGGTCGCCGAGTGGCTCACGGATGTCTTCGGTCCGTATCCGTTCAACGCGTTGGGCGGCTACGTGCCCAATGTGACCAGCGGTTTCGCTCTGGAGACGCAGACCCGGCCGTTCTACAGCCCGAAGCAGTTCGCCAATGGCGCGAATGTCTCGGTGGTCGTCCATGAGCTGGCGCACCAGTGGTACGGCGACAGCGTGTCCGTCGACGGCTGGAAGGACATCTGGATCAATGAGGGCTTCGCCCGGTACAGCCAGTGGCTGTGGTCGGAGAAGGAGGGCGAGGGAACGGCGCAGGAACTGGCGGACTACACGTATGCCCTCCATCCGGCGGACGACGCGTTCTGGACGGTGAAGCCGGGAGACCCGGGTCCGGACAACCAGTTCCACGGGGCCGTCTACGACCGTGGGGCGCTGGCCCTCCAGGCGTTGCGGAACAAGCTGGGTGACGAGACCTTCTTCGCGCTGCTGAAGGGCTGGCCGGCCGAGCATGCCTACGGGAACGCGAAGGTGAGCGACTTCGTGACGTACGCGGAGCGGGTGTCGGGCACGCCGCTCGCCGGTTTCTTCGACACCTGGCTGTACCAGCCGTCGCGGCCGGAGGCTCCGGCGTCGGGCGCGGCACGGACCGTGCGGAGCGCCGGGCAGCCCGCCTCCTGGAAGAAGATCGCCGCGACGAACACGATCCACGACCGGAACTGATCCACCGGGGCACTGTCCGGCGCCGTCACCCCTGGGCGGGGGTGACGGCGCCGGACACGCCGGCGGGGTTCGTGCCGGTCCGCCCGCCCCGGCCGCTCGCAGCCGGTTCCCATGTCAACGGTCCGTCAGGATGGCGAGGTCATGGGGCGGTTGATCGTTCGTCTGCTGATGCAGCAACTGGTCGGCGAGGGAGAGGAACCCGATTCCGCGATCGCGCCGACCGCGCTCATCAAGCAGGCGTCCGCCCGAGCGGCACGCCTCTGTGCCAAGCTCTGATCATGAATGATTCTTCTCGCTCACTTACCGACAGGCTGCAGACGGACCGACCGCACTCGGCCCGGGTATGGAACTACCTCCTCGGGGGCAAGGACAACTACCCCGTCGACGCCGAGTCCGGCGACATGATCCTGCGGGCGTTTCCCGACTTCGCCCAGATCGCCCGACTGCAACGGGCCTTCCTCGCCCGCGCGGTGCACTTCCTGGCCGCGGAGGCCGGCATACGCCAGTTCCTCGATATCGGCACCGGCCTGCCCACCGCCAACAACACCCACGAGGTGGCTCAGCGGCTGGCGCCGGAGTGCCGGGTGGTGTACGTCGACAACGACCCCCTCGTACTGACCCACGCCCGCGCACTGCTCGCCGGCACCCCCGAGGGCGAGTGTGCGTACATCGACGCCGATGTGAGGGACGTCGGCACCATCCTCGAACAGGCGGCCAGAACACTGGACTTCAGCCGGCCGATCGGTCTGACGATGCTGGGAATCATGGGGCAGCTGCCCGACGAGGACGGCCCGTGGGCCATCGTCGACCGGCTCGTGGCCGCGCTTCCCTCGGGCAGCTTCCTGGCACTGAGCGACGGTACGAACACCAGCGAAACGCTGAACGCGGCCATCAGGACGTACAACGCGAACTCGGCCAGCTCGTACCACCTGCGCAGTCCGGAACAGATCGCCGACTTCTTCCACGGCCTGGACCTGGTCGACCCCGGCGTCGTCAGGACGGCGGCCTGGCGGCCCGATCCCGACCAGCCGCGGGATGACGCCGCTCAGGGCCACGCGGCCAGCGGCGTCGGGCGCAAACCCTGATCCGAACGCCTTGTCCCGAGGCCTGACGGGCGGCACCCACCACGCCGCCCGTCCACTCCCGAGGACCTTCAGCGAGAAGCGCCCCGGACCGCCCTGCGATGCTCCGCCCGCGCCTCGCGGGCGAACCGCAGATAGCGCAGCCGCTCAGGAAGCACGGGCACCACGACCCGCACGACACCGCAGAACCGCCGCAGCTTCCGCTCCTGCGCGTCCGTCCACTCCAGACCGATCGCCTCGCGCGCGTCCGGCGGCATCAGCCCGACGGTGATGAACCTGCGGAACCGGGCCAGCGGCGGGAGCACAAGCGGCCACAGCGCCTTGAGCAGCAGTCTGACGGGCAGCGGGCCCCGGTCCGGCGGCGGTACCGGGCGGTCGGTGGCGACCAGCTCCTCGACGACGACGGTCGCCTCGATCTTGTCGGCGAGCATCTTCCGGTAGTACGGCCAGAACTCCTCGATCGACTGCGGCATGTCCCGGTCGTGGATGCCGAGTACCCGGCCGACCTGGAGCCATTCCCGGTACAGGGCCCGTTCCTGCGCCTCGGTGAGAGGGCGAACGAGATAGCGCGTGGCGTGCCGGTAGACGGGGAATCCGGTGGCGTGCACCCACGCGTAGTTCTCGGGTGACAGTGCGTGATAGCGGCGCCCTCGGCTGTCCGCGCCCTGGATGGTGCGATGCAGCTTCCGCAGCCTGCGCCCCTCCTCGGCTGCTTCCTCGCCCCCGTACACCCAGAGCAGGAGCGAGCGCAGGGACCGCTCGCCGCGCCCCCACGGGTCCGTACGGAACACCGAGTGCTCGTCGACGCCCGCGCCCACCGCCGGGTGCGCGACCTGGAGGGTGAGGGCCGCGGGGAGCATCAGCAGGGCGCGGACGTCCCCGGCGAGACTCCACAGCACTCCGCCGGGCGGCGGCGGCTCGGGATCCCGCTCCCGACCCCTGTCCCGGGGTGCTTCGCTGCTCATGCGGGTGCTCCCAGCGGTCGGTGACGTGCGGGCCGGTGCCCGGCTGGTGTGTGTTCCAGTATGCGATCGTGCGCGAACCGGCGAGCGGCAACACTGGATCCATGGGTGCGCTCAGTTGTTTCCGCCGATCCTCGGTAGCGTCTTCCCGTCTGTTCGCTGGTTGGCGCGCGCGGAGTCGGCGTGAGGTTCCGCCTCCGGGAACGGGGCAGCGGACGCGTCCAGGGGGCGGGCGGGAGGTCCCACACCCCTCGCGGGGGCGGCGCCTGCGCTCCCTGCTGAGCCCGCGGAGCGTCGCCGGCCAGGTGTTCCTTCTGCAGCTGGCGGTCGTGGTGTTGCTCGTCGCCGCGACGGTGGTGGCGCTGGCGGTGCAGGCCGGGCGCCAAGGCACGGAGAAGGCCCGCGACCGGACGCTTGCCGTCGCCGAAGCGTTCGCGAACTCCCCAGGGATCGTGGAGGCGCTGGACAGCCGCGATCCGACCGCGGTGCTGCAGCCGCGCACCGAGAGGGCCCAGGAGCGATCCGGCGTCGACAGCATCGTGATCATCAGCACGGACGGTATCCGATACACCCACCCCGACCCGCACAAGATCGGGAAACATGTCGTCAAGGCCGATCCCTACAAGCAGGCGGTGAGGGGCAAGACCCTCACGGACACCGAGGTGACCCCGCTGGGCCTGAGCGTGTTCGCGGAGGTCCCCGTCTTCAGGCCTGACGGCTCGGTTGCCGGCATCGTGTCCCCCGAGGTCAGGGTCAAGAAGGTGAACGAAGCGGTGCAGGGTGAGCTGGCGATCATCTTCGGTGCCGCGGGCGGCGCGCTGGCCCTGACCGCGAGCGGGTCGGCGCTGGTGGGCCGTCGGCTGCTGCACCAGACCCGCGGGCTGGGCCCCGCCGAGATGACGCGCATGTACGAGCATCATGACGCGGTGCTGCACGCGGTGCGCGAAGGCGTGCTGATCATCGGTGGCGACGGGCGGCTGCTACTGGCCAACGACGAGGCGAGTCGGCTGCTGGACCTACCGGCGGACGCGGAGCAGCGCCAGGTCACCGATCTCGGCCTGCCCCCGGGCACTGCCGAGCTGCTCGCTTCGGGGCGGGCGGCCACCGACGAGGTGCACCTGGCGGGGAACCGGCTGCTGGCCGTCAATGTGCGGCCCGTCCACCGCCACGGCGGCTCGGCCGGCAGCGTGGCGACGCTGCGCGACACGACCGAACTGCGCACGCTCACAGGCCGGGTCGAGGTGGCCCGCGAGCGCCTGCAGTTGCTCTACGACGCGGGGGTGCGGATCGGCACCACGCTGAATGTGGTGCGCACTGCCGAGGAGCTGGCGGAGATGGCCGTCCCGCGGTTTGCCGACTTCGTCACCGTGGAGCTATTGGATCCGATCCTGCGGGGCGAGGAGCCGACCGACGCGCGCACCGAGATGCGCCGCACCGCCATCCGTGGCGTCCGCACCAGCCTTCCCTTCGTCCCGACGGGAGAGCTGATCACATTCGCGCCCGCCACACCGCAGATGCAGGGCTGGGAAAGCGGCCATGCGGTTCTGGAACAGGATCTGGCCCGTGCCGACAGGTGGCGGGCCGGGGACCCTGAATGGGCTCGGACGGTCCTGGAGCAGGGCATTCACTCGCTCATCTCGGTTCCGCTGCAGGCCCGCGGCGTGGTGTTGGGAATCGCCAATTTCTGGCGCTCGGAGAAGGAATCCTTCGAGGAGGAGGACCTGTCCTTCACCGAGGAGCTGGTCGCCCGCGCCGCGGTGGCGATCGACAACGCCCGCCGGTACACCCGCGAGCACACCATGGCCGTCGCCTTGCAGCGCAGTCTGCTGCCCCGGGGCCTGCCCAAGCAGTCAGCCTTGGAGGTGGCCCACCGCTATCTGCCCGCGCAGGCGGGAGTCGGCGGGGACTGGTTCGACGTGATCCCGCTGCCTGGGGCCCGGGTCGCCCTGGTCGTGGGAGACGTGGTCGGGCACGGGCTGCACGCGGCGGCCACCATGGGCCGGTTGCGCACCGCCGTGCACAACTTCTCCACCCTGGACCTCGCCCCGGACGAGCTGCTGGCCCGCCTGGACGAGCTGGTCGCCCACATCGACGCCGACGAGGCCGCCGGCGAAGGTGAGGGCGAAGGCGTCACCGGCGCCACCTGTCTGTACGTGATCTACGATCCGGTCTCCGGGGTGTGCAACATCGCCTGCGCCGGTCACCTGGGTCCCGCCCTCATCCACCCCGATGGCACTGTCACCTTCCCCGATGTCCCCGTCTCCCCGCCTCTCGGTCTGGGTGGCAGCCTCCCGTTCGAAACCGCTGCATTGCAGCTGCCGGAGGGCAGCCAACTGGTCCTCTACACCGACGGACTCATCGAGAATCGCCACCAGGACCTCGACGCCGGCCTGGGACTCCTCCGCGATGTCCTGTCGCACCCCGGCCGCAGCCCGGAACAGACCTGCCAGGCGGTCTTCGACGCACTGACGCCCGAGCGCCCCAGCGACGACATCGCCCTGCTGGTCGCCCGCACCCGGCTACTGGACGCGGAACGGGTCGCCGACTGGGACGTTCCCTCCGACCCCGCAGCCGTCTCCCAGGTGCGCGCCGACGTCACCGACCGGCTGGAGACCTGGGGCCTGGACCAGGTGGCCTTCACCACCGAGCTGATCGTCAGCGAGCTGGTCACCAACGCCATCCGGTACGGCACCCAGCCCATCAGGCTCCGCCTGCTGCACGACCGCAACCAGCTGATCTGCGAGGTCGCCGACGGCTCCAGCACCTCCCCCCACCTGCGCCGGGCGGTCACCACCGACGAGAGCGGCCGCGGCCTGTTCCTCGTCGCCCAGTACGCCCAGCGCTGGGGCACCCGGTACGGCACGCGCGGCAAGGTCATCTGGACCGAACAACCCCTTCACGTCGCCGCAGCCGAAACCGGTGCAGGCCTCGGCGACAACCTGTTGGATCTTTGGCCTGACACAGAGCTGTGACGACGGCCTGTTCGGTGCGCAGGAGTCGCACACTCGCCCAGGTCCCGCAGCTGCTCCGTGCTCTTGTCGCGAAGACGCTGCTCGACTTCCCACATCGCCACAGCAGAGGAATTGCATGCGATGCGGCATCCGCCGCCGCGCCGTGTGGCGATGAACCCCTCCCGGTTGTCCCGGCCCGGCGCAAGGCCCGCCGCGCGTACGAGAACCGCGTCAGCACCCTCACAACAGCCGGGCCGTGATCGTTCTTTTCACAACAGTGGTGAGACAGCAATACTGTTGAACCGGATGGACGCAACGGATGCGGCACGTGCCCACGTACAGCCGTGACCGAGGACAACAGTGCCCAGCGGTCAGCAGCGAGGAGCAGACATGGCGACCGGGACCGAGGAGCCGACGCTCACCGTCGACGAGCTGGCGGCACGCGCCGGAGTCACCGTACGCACCGTGCGTTTCTACAGCACGCGGGGGCTCCTGCCGCCGCCCGTGATCGGACCGCGCCGGGTCGGTCACTACGGGCACGAGCACCTCTCGCGGCTGGCGCTGATCGAGGAGCTTCAGCACCAGGGCATGACCCTGGCCGCGATCGAACGCTATCTGGAGCAGCTTCCGCCCGATCTCAGCGCGCACGACCTGGCCATCCACCGGGCGCTGGTGGCGTCCTGGGCGCCGGACTCGGCGGAGCACGCCACCCGGGCGGAGCTGGAGCGGCGGGCGGGACGGGCGCTGACGGAGGGGGACATCGACCGGCTGGCCGCGATGGGCGTTCTGGAGCGTGCGGAAGCAGCGGCCGGTAGCTACCGGGTCGATCCCGGGCTGCTGCGTCTCGGCGTCGAGCTGCTCGACGTGCCGATCGCGCACGAGACGATACTCGCGGCCCGCACAGTGCTGCTGGAGCACACCCGTTCCGCCGCGCACGAGCTGACGCGGCTGTTCCGGGACGAGGTGTGGAATCCGTACCGGGAGCGGGAGTCGGACCCGGAGCAGGTGGCGGCGATGAAGTCGCTGTCGGCCCATATGCAGCCGATGGTGCTGCAGGCGCTGGTGACCGCGTTCCAGCGGTCGCTCAAGGAAGAGCTGCGGGCGGCGTTCACGGCGGAGTGAGCCCCGGCATCGACAGGGTCTCACTGCCGGTGGACGGTCCGTTACGGGGCGTCGTCCCACAGCTCGGTGCTGTGGGCGTCGATGAGCGCGCCGATCCGTTCGAGGAAGACGTCGGCGGGCTGCGGGTCGAGGCGGCGGCCGTCGCGCAGTCGTACGGCGACGTGGTCGTCGGCGGCTTCCCTGGCGCCGATCACGGCCTGGTACGGCACCAGGCGGTCCTCGCGGATGCGTGCGCCCAGGGTGCCGCGTTCCGGCCCGGCGATCTCGGCCCGCAGCCCGCGCTCGGTGCAGCGCGCGGCCAGCGCGACGGCGTTCGGCAGTTCCGCCTCGGAGATCGGGAGGATCGCCAGCTGGGTCGGGGCGAGCCAGGCGGGGAACGCGCCGCCGTGTTGTTCGATGAGATGGGCGACGGCCCGCTCCACGCTGCCGATGATGCTGCGGTGGACCATGACCGGCCGGTGTTTCGCACCGTCCGCGCCGATGTAGTGCAGGTCGAACTGCTCGGGCTGGTGGAAGTCGACCTGGACGGTGGACAGGGTGGATTCCCTGCCCGCACCGTCGGTGACCTGGACGTCGATCTTCGGGCCGTAGAACGCGGCCTCGCCCTCCGCCGAGTCGTACGGCAGGCCGGAGCGGTCGAGTACCTCGGTGAGCAGGGCGGTGGACCGCTGCCACTTCTCGGGCGCGGCCACGTACTTGCCGCCGGGGCCGGGGAGGGAGAGCCGGTAGCGGGCCGGGCGGATGCCCAGCGCCTCGTACGCACTGCGGATCATCTCCAGGGCGGCCCGTGCCTCGCCGGCGACCTGCTCCAGGGTGCAGAAGATGTGCGCGTCGTTCAGCTGGATGGCGCGGACGCGGGTCAGTCCGCCGAGCACGCCGGAGAGTTCGGAGCGGTACATGCCGCCCAGTTCGGCCATGCGCAGCGGCAGCTCGCGGTAGCTGTGGGAGCGGGAGCGGTAGATCACCGCGTGGTGGGGGCAGAGACTCGGCCGCAGGACGACCTGTTCCGAGCCCAGGTCCATCGGCGGGAACATGTCGTTGCTGTAGTGCGACCAGTGCCCGGAGATCTCGTACAGCTCCCGCTTGCCCAGCACCGGCGAGTACACATGCCGGTAGCCGGCCCGCCGCTCGGCGGCGCGGATGTACTCCTCCAGGGTGTGCCGCACGGTCGCCCCGTCGGGCAGCCAGTAGGGAAGTCCCGCGCCGATCAGCGGGTCGGTGTCGAAAAGGCCGAGCTCTCGGCCGAGCTTGCGGTGGTCGTGCATGGCGGTCTCCTCGCGGTCATCGGGCGAGTGACCACAAACCGAAGCCCTGGGGCACTCGCCCCGGGGCTTTGGACTGAGACATCTGTCAGCGCGCCGGGACACTCTCCGGCGTCGTCGTCATGGCAGCGCGCTTCATGGCGCTGACGTTAGCAGGGTGTCCCGCTGTCCACCCGGTATTTTCCGCCCGGGGGGTGCGGATAGCGCAGCCTCCGGGCGGTATGTGGTCCGCGGGGGTGCCGGTCAGTCGTGGAAGGTCTCGCCCTTCTCGGCCTTCTCCACCAGCAGCGCGGGCGGCAGGAACCGGTCGCCGTACTTCTCGGCGAGTTCCCGGGCGCGCGCCACGAAGCCGGGCAGGCCGCCCTCGTACCCGTTGATGTACTGGAGCACGCCTCCGGTCCATGGCGGGAAGCCGATGCCCATGACGGAACCGATGTTGGCGTCGGCGACCGAGATGAGGACGTTCTCCTCCAGGCAGCGGACGCTGTCCAGTGCCTCGGAGAAGAGCATCCGCTCCTTCATGTCCTCGAACGGGACATCGGCATCCGTCCTGGTGAAGTGCGTGCGCAGCCCCGGCCACAGCCCGGCCCGCTTGCCGTCCTCGTCGTAGTCGTAGAAGCCCGCGCCGCCGCTGCGTCCGGTGCGTCCGAACTCGTCGACCATCCGGTCGATGACCGCGTCCGCGGGGTGCCCGGCCCAGGTGCCGCCCGCCTCCTCGACTGCGCGCCTCGTCTCGTTGCGGATCTTGCGCGGCAGGGTCAGCGTCAGCTCGTCCATCAGCGAGAGGACCTTGGCCGGGTAGCCGGACTGCGCCGCGGCCTGCTCGACCGACGCGGGCTCGACGCCCTCGCCGACCATGGCGACGCCCTCGTTGATGAACTGGCCGATGACGCGCGAGGTGAAGAAGCCGCGCGAGTCGTTGACGACGATCGGTGTCTTCTGGATCCGGCGGACCAGGTCGAAGGCGCGTGCCAGTGCCTCGTCGCCGGTCTGCTCGCCCTTGATGATCTCGACCAGCGGCATCTTGTCGACGGGCGAGAAGAAGTGCAGGCCGATGAAGTCGGCGGGGCGCGTGACGCCCTTGGCGAGGACCGTGATCGGCAGGGTCGAGGTGTTGGAGCAGAGCAGCGCGTCGGGCTCGATGATGTCCTGGATCTCCTGGAACACCTGGTGCTTGAGCGCGGTGTCCTCGAAGACCGCCTCGATGACGGCGTCGCAGCCCGCCAGATCGGCCGGGTCGCCGGTCGGGGTGATGCGGGCCAGCAGTTCGTCGCGCTTCGCCTCGGTCGTGCGGCCCCGGGAGAGCGCCTTGGCGAGGAGCTTCTCGCTGTATGCCTTGCCCTTGGCGGCCGCCTCCGTGGAGATGTCCTTGAGGACGACGTCGATGCCGGCGCGGGCGCAGGAGTACGCGATCCCGGCGCCCATCATCCCGGCGCCGAGGACGGCGACCTTGGTGACCTGGCGCTCCGCGATGCCCTTGGGGCGGTTGGCGCCGGAGTTGACGGCCTGGAGGTCGAAGAAGAACGCCTGGATCATGTTCTTCGAGATCTGGCCGGTGACGAGCTCGGTGAAGTACCGGGCCTCGATAGTCAGCGCGGTCTCGAAGTCGACCTGGGAGCCCTCGACGGCGGCGGCCAGGATGTTGCGGGGCGCGGGCATGGGGGCGCCCGCGAGCTGCTTCTTCAGGTTGGCCGGGAAGGCGGGCAGGTTGGCCGCGAACTTCGGGTTCGACGGGGTGCCGCCGGGGATCCGGTAGCCCTTGACGTCCCAGGGCTGCTGGGACTCGGGGTGGGCGTCGATGAAGGCGCGGGCCTTGTCGAGCATCTCCTCGGGCGTGGCCGCCACCTCGTGGACGAGGCCGTTCTCCAGGGCGCGCTTCGGGGTGTACTGGGTGCCCTGGAGGAGGACCTTCAGCAGCGCGTCGGCGACACCCATGAGGCGTACGGTGCGGGTGACGCCGCCGCCTGCGGGCAGCAGGCCGAGGGTGACCTCGGGCAGGCCGATGCGGGAGCCGGGCGCGTCGAGGGCGACGCGGTGGTGGGAGGCGAGCGCGATCTCGTAACCACCGCCGAGGGCCGCGCCGTTGATGGCGGCGACGACGGGGATGCCGAGGGTCTCGATGCAGCGCAGCGAGTTCTTGATGGCGGTCCCGACGTCGAAGGCGTCCTGGGCGTTCTCGGGACCGACCTTGATCATGTCCTTGAGGTCGCCGCCCGCGAAGAAAGTCTTCTTGGCGGAGGTGAAGATGATGCCGCGGATGGAGTCCTTCTCGGCTTCCGCGCGGTCGGCGATGGCCGCGATGGAGTCCTTGAAGGCCTGGTTCATCGTGTTGGCGGACTGGTTGGGGTCGTCGAGTACGAGGGTGACGACGCCGGTCTCGTCCTGTTCCCAGCGGATGGTCGTGCTCTCGGTCATTGCTGTGTTCTCCGTAAGTGAGGGGGCGGCGGTGGGTGGCGTGGGTGAAGGAGCGGGGCCCGGGTGCGTGGATCGCAAGGCGGAGGACCGATCCATGGCGGAGCCATGGTGAGGGACAACAACGCCGCGAGGCGCGTGCCCCGGCCCCGCGACGCCACGCCGCCCACCGCCGCCCCCTCCCGGGTGGCCGGGGACGGTCAGAGGCGCTCGATGACGGTGGCGATGCCCATGCCGCCGCCGACGCAGAGGGTGGCGAGGCCGTACCGCTTGTCCTGACGCTCCAGTTCGTCGATGAGCGTGCCGAGGATCATCGCGCCGGTGGCGCCGAGCGGGTGGCCGAGCGCGATGGCGCCGCCGTTGACGTTGATCTTGTCGAAGGACAGCCCCATGTCCCGGGCGAAGCGCAGTACGACACCGGCGAACGCCTCATTGATCTCGACGAGGTCGATGTCGTCGATGGTGAGTCCGGCCTTGGCGAGGGCCTTGCGGGTGGCGGGCGCGGGGCCGGTCAGCATGATCGTCGGCTCGGAGCCGGAAACCGCGGCGGAAACGATCCGGGCGCGCGGCGTGAGTCCGTACCGCTCGCCGGTCTCCTTGTTGCCGATGGCGACGAGTGCGGCGCCGTCCACGATCCCGGAGGAGTTGCCCGCGTGGTGGACGTGGTCGATCTTCTCGACCCAGTGGTACTTCTGCAGCGCCACGGCGTCGAAGCCGCCCAGCTCGCCGATGGTGGCGAACGAGGGCCCCAGCGCGGCCAGCGAGTCGGCGGTGGTGCCGGGGCGCATGTGCTCGTCGTGGTCGAGGACGACGAGGCCGTTGCGGTCCTTGACCGGAACCACGGAGCGCGCGAAGCGGCCGTCCTTCCAGGCCTCGGCGGCCCGCTCCTGGGAGAGCGCGGCGAACTCGTCGACGTCGCGGCGCGAGAAGCCCTCGATGGTGGCGATGAGGTCGGCGCCGACGCCCTGCGGCGCGAAGCCGGTCTCGTAGTTGGTCATCGGGTCCATCGCCCAGGCGCCGCCGTCGGAGCCCATCGGCACCCGGGACATCGACTCGACTCCGCCCGCGAGGATCAGGTCCTCCCAGCCGGAACGGACCTTCGCGGCAGCCAGGTTGACGGCTTCCAGACCGGAGGCACAGAACCGGTTCTCCTGGACGCCCGCCACCGAGTCCGGGAGTCCGGCGGCGATGGCGGCGATCCGGGCGATGTCGGAGCCCTGGTCGCCGAGCGGGCTGACCACGCCGAGGACGATGTCGTCGATGGCGGCCGGGTCCAGGCCCGGGAAGCGGCTGCGCATTTCGTGGATGAGGCCGACGACGAGGTCGATCGGCTTGGTGCCGTGCAGGGCGCCATTGGCCTTGCCGCGGCCGCGCGGGGTGCGGATCGCGTCGTAGACAAACGCTTCGGTACTCAAGACAGCAGCCTTTCGAGGGTGGTCGATCGTCAGGGGTCAGGCAAGCAGCGAGCGGCCGATGATCTCCTTCATGATCTCGGTCGTACCGCCGTAGATGGTCTGGATGCGGCCGTCGGTGAACGCCTTGGCGACCCGGTATTCCGTCATGTAGCCGTAGCCGCCGTGGAGCTGGAGGCAGCGGTCGGCGACGCGCTTCTGCAGTTCGGTGGCCCACCACTTGGCCATCGACGCGTGCACGGCGTCGAGCTTCCCGTCCGAGTGGTCGACGATGCACCGGTCGAGAAAGGCCCGGGTGACGGCGCACTCGGTGGCCATCTCGGCGATCTCGAAGCGGATGTGCTGGAGCTTGGAGAGCGGCCGCCCGAAGGCCTCGCGCTCCTTGACGTACTGGGTGGTGATCTCCAGGAGGTACTCGGCGGCGGCGATACCGGCGACCGCTATGCCCATCCGCTCCTGCGCCAGATTGGTCATCAGATGGATGAACGCGCCGTCGCGCTCACCGAGCAGGTTCTCCTTGGGGACACGAACGTCGTTGAAGAACAGCTCGGCCGTGTCCTGGGACTTCTGGCCGATCTTGTCGAGGTTGCGGCCCCGCTCGAAGCCGTCTGCACCGCGTTCGACGACGATCAGCGAGAGCCCCTTCGCGCCGCCCTCCGCGGTGGTCTTCGCCACGACGATCACCAGGTCGGCGAGGATGCCGTTGGAGATGAACGTCTTCGAGCCGTTGAGCAGCCAGTGGTCGCCCTTGTCCTCGGCGGTGGTGCGGATGCCCTGGAGGTCGGAGCCGGCACCGGGTTCGGTCATCGCGATGGCGGTGATGATCTCGCCGCTGCAGAAGCCGGGCAGCCAGCGCCGCTTCTGCTCCTCGGTGGCGAGGCCGGTGAGGTAGGGGCCGATGACGTCGTTGTGCAGGCCGAGCGCGAGCCCGGGGGTGCCGGCCCGGGTGAACTCCTCGGCGAGGACGGCGCTGCAACGGAAGTCGGTGGTGCCGCCGCCCCCGTACACCTCGGGCACGGCGAAGCCGAGCAGTCCCTGCCGGCCGGCCGCGAGCCAGGCCTCGCGCGCGACGATGCCGTCCCTCTCCCACTGCTCGTAGTGCGGAAGGACTTCCTTGGTCAGGAAGGTCCGGACGGTCTCGCGGAACGCGTCGTGCTCCTCGGTGAAGATCTGCCGCTGCACTGCGGGCCCCCTAGAGCCAGTTCTTGACGGTGGAGATCAGCCGGGCCGGGTCGGGACCGGCCGGGATGACGTTGAGCATGGTGGCGCCGGAGGCCTCGCGCGGGTCGCCCGCGTAGTTCAGCGGCAGGGAGAGTTCCATCAGTCGGTGGGGTCCTTCCGGGGCCGGTGAATGCTCGGTACGTCCCAGTCCCGGGCGACGCCCTCGGTGTCCGCGCCGGGCTGCGCGGGTCCGTTGCGTACGGAGACGGGGGTGGCGGAGAAGCGGGGTGCGGGGGCGGGCTGGGTCAGACCGCTGTGTTCGACGAAGGTGGCACGGGCCGCGAGGTGCGGGTGGTGCGGGGCCTCGCGGAGCGACAGGACCGGGGCCACACACGCGTCCGTGGCTTCGAAGACCTCGGTCCACTCCGCGCGCGTCCGGGTCCTGAACCGGTCGGCGACGACCCTGCGCAGCTCCTCCCAGCGGGTGAGATCCCTGCGGTCCGGGGCCCGGTCCTCGATGCCGAGGAGCTTGATGAACTCGTCGTAGAACTGCTGCTCCAGCGGGCCGACCGCCATGTACTGGCCGTCGGACGTCTCGTACGACCCGTAGAACGGGCAGCCGCCGTCCAGGAGGTTGGAGCCGCGCCGGTCCTGCCAGCCGCCGGCCGCCAGCATCCCGTGGATCATCGTGGCGAGATGGGCGGCGCCGTCGACGATCGCCGCGTCCACGACCTGGCCCGCGCCGCCGGGGGTGCGGGCGTGCTGGAGGGCGGCGAGGACGCCGACGACGAGGTAGAGCGAGCCGCCCGCGTAGTCGCCGACCAGATTGGCGGGGACGGTGGGCGGCTCGCCGGGCTTGCCGATCACGGAGAGGGTGCCGGTGAGGGCGATGTACGCGATGTCGTGCCCGGCCCGTTCGGCGAGCGGCCCGTCCTGGCCCCAGCCGGTCATCCGCCCGTACACGAGCCGAGGGTTGCGAGCGAGGCAGGCGTCGGGGCCGACGCCGAGGCGCTCGGCGACGCCCGGCCGGTAGCCCTCGATCAGGATGTCGGCGCGTTCGACCAGGTCCAGGACGCGGTCCGGGCCGTCCTCGGCCTTGAGGTCGACGAGCACCGAGCGTTTGTTGCGGTTGGTGAGGTCGTACGCGGGGTCGATACCGAGCCCCGCGCCGCCGGGCCGGTCGACCCTGACGACGTCGGCGCCGAGGTCCGCCAGCAGCATCGCGGCGAACGGGCCGGGTCCGATGCCCGCCAGCTCGACCACGCGCACACCCGCCAGCGGACCGTGCTCTGTCGTTGCCATCGAACCCCCAGCGGTGTGACACAACTGATGTAACAGCGACGATGCTAAGAATGCTCCGCGCTCCACACAACCCTTTTGGCCGAGCAAGCGCTTAGTTCTTCCTTGAGGATCCTCCCCCAGGAGCGCCGCCCGCCTGCACACCGCCACGAACCCCTCCGCTAACCTCTGCCTGCTACATCGGCGCCGGCCCCTGCGGAGGCACTCGTGAACAGGCAGAACGGGGCACAACGCCCCTACGACATAGTCCTCTTCGGCGCCACCGGCTTCGTGGGTGCCCTCACCGCCGAATATCTCGCCGCCCAGGCACCCGACAGCTGCCGCTGGGCGCTGGCCGGCCGCAATCCGGCCAAGCTGCAGAAGCTGCGCGAACGCCTGGCCGCCATCGATCCGCGCTGCGCGGACCTTCCGCTGCTGCACGCCGACGCCGACGACCCCGGTTCACTGCGCGCACTCGCCGAATCGGCCCACGTGGTGGCCACCACCGTGGGCCCCTACGTCTGGTACGGCGAGCAACTGGTCGCCGCCTGCGCGGAGGCAGGGACGGACTACACGGACCTGACCGGCGAGGCGGAGTTCGTGGACCGGATGTTCCTGGAACACGATGCGCGGGCCCGCGAGACCGGGGCGCGGCTCGTGCACGCCTGCGGCTTCGATTCCGTACCGCACGACCTCGGCGTCTACTTCACCGTCCAGCAGCTGCCGCAGGACGTGCCGCTGACCATCGACGGGTTCGTCCGCAGCAACGCCGTCTTCTCCGGCGGTACGTTCGCCTCGGCGCTCACCGCGATGGGCCGCGGCCCGCAGATGCTGCGCGCCGCGCAGGAGCGCCGCCTGCACGAACCCCGCCTGGTCGGACGCCGCGCCCGGGCCCGCTGCGGCACCCCGCACTTCAGCGCCGAGACCGGCACCTGGGCGCTGCCCCTGCCGACACTGGACCCGCAGGTCATCGAGCGCTCGGCGCGGGCGCTCGCGCGGTACGGCCCCGACTTCCGCTACCGCCACTTCGCCTCGGTGAAGACGCTGCCGATGGCGCTGGGCGGCACGGCCGCGATCGGCGCCCTCGTGGGCGCCGCGCAGCTGCCCGCCGCGCGCAGCTGGCTGATGGACCGGTACGAGCCGGGTGAGGGCCCGGACGCGGAGCGCCGGAAGCGGAGCTGGTTCACGGTGCGGTTCGTCGGGGAAGGCGGCGGACGCCGGGTCTTCACCGAGGTCTCCGGCGGCGACCCCGGCTACGACGAGACGGCGAAGATCCTCGCCCAGTCCGCGCTCTGCCTCGCCCTCGACGAACTCCCGCCGACGTCCGGGCAGGTCACCACAGCCTTCGCCATGGGCGACGCACTGCTGGAGCGGCTGCGCGGGGCCGGGCTGCGCTTCCGGGTCGCGGCGACGCGCTGAGCGGATTCGCGCCGGGACGGCCACGACCGGAGGGCCGTCCCGGCGTCAGAACATCCAGGACACAAGCGTGCAGATCATCGAGACGGTCCAGACGACCCCGGCAAGGACACCGAGAGTCATCCCTATGGCGACGCGCCGCTGGGCTACGTAGACGGTTCCGGCACGTGTGGACGTTCGATGATCGGTCATACGCACCAGCGTGCCGTTCATGATCGGCACGTGGTATCCGTACACATACTCAGATACTCAGATACTCGGACGTGGGCGCCGTCGGACGCTCAGGCGGTCGCCTCCCGGAGGACCAGCCTGCAGAGTGCGTCGGCCCTGCGGGTGGTCTCCGGCTGGCGGAAGTCCCTGGCCAGCAGGAGTGTGTGCGCGCAGGCGTTGTCCAGACCGGTCCGGTGGCCGACGGACACGTACACCGGCTTGGTGCCGTCCTGGGTACGCAGCGCCCGGCCCACCTCCTCGTCCCCGTCGACGAGCGGGGAGAAGTCGCCGCGCCGGGGGCCCGGCTGTTCGTAGGTGAAGGTGAACGGGTTCTTGGCAACGCCCATGACCGGCAGCCCGGTGAGGACGCCGAGGTGGCTGGCGAGCCCGAACCGGCGCGGGTGCGCCCTGCCGTAGCCGTCGCACACAACGAGGCCGGGGTCGACCGGAAGGGATTCCAGCGCGGCCAGCACGGTCGGTATCTCTCGGAAGGCGAGCAGCCCCGGGATGTACGGGAAGGTCACCCGGCCGGTGGCAGTGGCCTCGGCGACGACGTCGAGGGTGGCCGCGTCGAGCACGACCGCCGCCGCCACGACGAGGTCGCGCTCGTCGTCGTAGGCGACGTCCACACCGGTCACCCGTCCGATGCCGGGCGGCGGTCCCGGCTCGTCCAGCACCACGCGGGCGCGGAGGGTGTCCTGGATGGCGCGGGCTTCGGCTGCGTCGGCCGGCGTGCGGAGCGTCGTCATAGTGCCTTCCAGCTTAGAAGTCCCGTCCGGTCCTCCCTCGATGAGGCCTCGGTAGGTGAGACCCATGTTCGTACTCGAGTTGACCTACACCGCCCCCGTCGAGCGCGTGGACGCGCTCCTGGAGGCTCATGTCGCCTGGCTTTGCCGGTCACGGCCCTAGTTCATCCGGGCGATCCGCCCCTTCTCCCCCGCCGCCCAGCAGCCGCCGTCCTGCGTGCAGTCCACGGTGTCGTACGAACCCGTGTCGACGGTGTGCCAGGTGCGGCCACCGTCCGTCGTCAGGTCCGTCCCGGTCGGCCCGACGGCGAGTGCCGTGGAGCGGGTGTGTGGGACCCAGGAGACGCCGGAGCGGTAGGCGGTCGGCGGGGTGGTGGACCGTTGCCAGGTCCGGCCGCCGTCGCCCGTGACGGCCGCGGCGTCCGGAGAGGCCTGACCGGCGCGGTAGTCGCCGCCGACGGCAATGCCGTGCGTACGGTCGCGGAAGGCGAGACCGAAGACGCCGCGGGCCGGGTCCCCGGCCGGGATCGTCGATTCGGTGGCTGTCCAGGTCAGCCCCCGGTCGGCGGAGTGCAGCACCCGTGCGGTGGCCGCCCCGCCGGTCGCCAGCCAGACGTCCTTCGGCCCCGAGCTGACCAGGCACTGGCCGCTGGCGGCGAAGCCCGCCTCGCCCGCCTGGGCGGCCGGCATCCCCGCTGTGGGCAGTACGTTCCAGCTGCGGCCGCCGTCCGCGGTGGACAGGATCCGGTACTTGCCGTCGACCGGATCGCTCATGGCGAGACCGTGGTGGCTGTCGAAGAAGGTGAGGCAGTCATAGAAGGCACGGGCATCGGTATTGCGGAAGGACTCGGTCCAGGTCGCTCCACCGTCGTCCGTACGGAACACCCGCGACGCCTCGCCCTCACCGATGGCCAGCGCCACCGCACGCCGCGCGTCGAACGCCTCGATGTCACGGAATTCCAGTGCCGCCTCCGCCGCTCCCGCCGGCGACACGTCGTGCCAGTGACGGCCGCCGTCGGAGGTGCGCAGCACCGTGCCCTTCGAGCCCGCGGCCCAGGCCGTGCGCCGGCTGACGGCGGAGAGGCCACGGAAGCGGGCGTCGGTTCCCGCCTCCGTGAGTGTCCAGCCCGTCCGGTCGCCGGTTCCGTGCCGCTGCCCCGGCGCTGCCTGCGCTGCCGACGTGACCAGTGCCGCGGTCAGCGCCGCCCCGCACAGTCCCCATGCCATCAGTCGTGTCGTCTTCCCCTTGAGCCTCATGGCGCAGGAAGCTAACCCACGGGCAGTACCCCGTCCAGAGTGCGCCGCCGTCACGCGGGCACGTGCGTCGAGAGGAGTGCGGTGCGGTGACGCAGCTCACTCCCTCGCCCGAGCACGGATCGGAAGGTTCCGTCGTCTCTGCCAGTGCCGGGAACCATTCATCTGGCCGCAAGAGGGAGCAGGTCTTGTCCAGCGTTATCGAGCAGTCCGTGCAGGCCCGCATGGTCGCATCCGCGCCGCGGATGGAGACCCTTCCCGCCACCTTGCAGTACGACTGCAGGGATCCGTTCGCCGTGCGCATGGCCTTCCCTGCCCCGGCAACCCTGGAGGGCACCGAGGTGTCCTGGGAGTTCTCCCGCGAACTGCTGGCGGCAGGAATGGAAGGAGCGGCCGGGGTCGGGGACGTACGGATCAGGCCGTTCGGCTACGACCGTACGGTCCTGGAGTTCCACGCCGCCGAGGGCATCGCCATGGTGCATGTCCACACCGCGGAGCTGCGTCGCTTCCTCGGGCGCGCCGAGGAACTGGTCCCTTCGGGGCAGGAGCACCGGTTCCTGGATCTCGACCGGAGTCTGACGGACCTGCTCGGCGGAGCGTGCTGAGCCCGGGGGCGGCTTCTCGGCCGCCCGTCGCGTCGGCGCCGCCCAGGGTCCGTACCCGGTACGCCCCGGGGTCCGGCGGCTCCACCGCCGTGTCCCGCGGTAGACGTCCCAGGCGGTGAACCGGCATCCGGCCTCGGAGCAGGTGGCCGCTCCGATCGCCGGCCCGGTGGTGCCGGGCAGCAGGAGGAACCGGCGGGACGGTCAGCGGAATGCGCCGCTGCTCGGAGGAGACGGACACGTGGTCCCCGAAGTTCGGTGGCTGCGGTCCGAAGCAGCCGGTCAACACCGCGCCGGCGCAGAACACCGTGGGCATCCTCAGGGCCCTGCCCGTCCGGCGACCTGTCATCGTCCGGCCCCCGCTCCGCCGCACGCACCGGCGCGGCCGGGATCAACGTAAATCGTTTGCCGGGGCGCGAGGTCCCGTCGTACCGTTCGTGACGTCCTTGTTGTCGTCGGATCGGAGAAGGACGTTGCTCGTCTGAGGTCGTGAGACACCGCGTTGCGCGCCGTGTCCGGACAGTGCATGCCCGTTCAGGTCTGTCATGTCTGTCATGTCTGCGCACCCGAGTGTGACCTCAGCTCTTCGAGCCGTCCTCCGCAACCGGGGCTCCTCCTTGGCCATGTCCGTGGAACGCCCGTGACCGGTGTCTCGCCCGTTGCCCCCTGCCCTTCCTCGCAACCGGGAGATCCGCATGTCTACCCCCCTGACTCATATCGCCTGTTCGTCGCTCTCCTTCGCCTGGCCCGACGGCAGTGAGGTCTTCAACGACTTCCAGCTGGCCGTGGGCCCCGGCAGGACCGGTCTCATCGGCCTCAACGGCTCTGGAAAGTCCACCCTGTTGCGGCTGATCGCGGGTGAACTCACCCCCGCCGATGGCCACATCCGGACCCGGGGCGAGATCGGGTATCTCCCGCAGAATCTGGTCCTGGACACAGCGCTGCGGGTCGATGCGGCCCTGGGCATCGCCGGTACCCGGGCCGCTCTGCACGCCATCGAGGCGGGTGACGTACGCGAGGAGCAGTTCGCGGCCGTCGGTGACGACTGGGACGTGGAAGAGCGCGCCCGCGCGACGCTCGATCAGCTCGGCCTCGGTCACATCGGGCTCGACCGCACGATCGGCGAGATGTCGGGCGGCGAGTGCGTGCTGCTGCGCCTGGCCGCACTGTTGCTGGCCCGCCCCGGGGTGCTGCTGCTCGACGAGCCCACGAACAATCTGGATCTGTACGCGCGCAGGCGGCTGTACGAGGCAGTCGACGCGTGGGCGGGTGTCCTGGTCGTCGTCAGCCACGACCGTGAACTCCTGGAGCGGGTCGACCAGATCGCGGATCTGCGGGACGGGTCGGTCACCTGGTACGGCGGGAATCTCTCGGAGTACGAGGAGGCGCTCGCCGTCGAGCAGGAGGCGGCCGAGCGCATGGTGCGGGTCGCGGAGGCCGACGTGCAGCGACAGAAGCGTGACCTGGCAGACGCCCAGGTCAAGTTGGCTCGGCGCAGGCGCTACGGACAGAAGATGTCGGACAACAAGCGCGAGCCGAAGATCGTCATGGGTAACCGCAAGCGGGCCGCCCAGGAATCGGCCGGCAAGCATCGGATCATGCACGCCGGGAAGCTGGCGGAGGCGAAGGAGCGCCTCGACGACGCTGTCGAGGCGGTGCGGGACGACGACGAGATCAGGGTCGAGCTACCGCACACCAAGGTGCATCCGGGCCAGGGTGTGCTCGTACTGCGCGATCTCGAACTCTCGTACGGGGCACGGGTGAGCGGCGGGTTCGAGCTGCGAGGCCCCGAGCGAATCGCACTGGTGGGCCGCAATGGCGCGGGCAAGACAACGCTGTTGCGGACCATTGCCGGTGAGCTGGCACCGGTGTCCGGCGAGGCGACACCCCAATTGCCGCTGGGCTTTCTGCCGCAGCGTCTGGACGTACTCGACGACGGACTGAGCGTGGTGAAGAACGTGGCGCGATTCGCACCGAATGCCACGGACAATCGGATCAGGGCGAGGCTGGCGCACTTCCTGTTCAAGGGGGCTCGGGCGGACCGTCCCGTGGGGACGCTGTCGGGCGGGGAACGATTCCGTGCGGCACTGGCGGCGCTGCTGCTGGCCGAACCGGCACCGCAGCTGCTGATGCTGGACGAGCCGACGAACAATCTGGACATGGCGAGCGTGCGCCGGCTGACGGCGGCTCTGGAGTCGTACGAGGGAGCGCTGATCGTGGCGAGCCACGATGTGCCGTTCCTGGAATCGCTCGGCATCACGCGCTGGCTGCTGCTGGACGGCGAACTGCGTGACACCACGGCCGAGGCGGTGGCGACAGAGCGCTGAGCCGTGCGGGGTGTGGGGGAAAGGCCGCGGCCGGGGCTACCGGTGGAGCAAGGCCCGGCTCTTGCAGCCGCCGGCCGCAGTCAGTGCGGGAGCGAACCCCGGACCCCCGCCCCTGCCCTGCGAGTCGACCGTGGCGGCGAGCAGCCCCTCGATACCGCTATGCAACTGCGCCGATGCCGGGGATTGTTGGTGCGACTGCGGACACTTGCTCCACCGGTCCAGGAGTCGCGCGACTTCATCCGCTGCGTGGCCAAGGTGGCCAGCCCGCACCCACCCGGAACCCTATGGAGGGAACTACCCGTGCCCAGCAAAAAAGCCCTGGTCCGCCGCCCCGACCCGCGTCTCGCCGAGGGTCTCGTCACCCATGTCGAGCGCACCCCCGTCGATGTCCGCCTCGCGGTCGAGCAGTGGAAGCGGTATGTCGCCGTCCTCGGCGAGTACGGATGGGAGACGGTCGAGGCGAAGCCGGCGAACGGATACCCGGACAGCGTGTTCGTCGAGGACACCGTGGTGATGTTCCGGAACGTGGCGCTCATCGCCCGGTCCGGCGCGGAGTCCCGCCGGGGCGAGACCGCGGCCGTGGAGGAGGCACTGGCCGGGCTCGGCTGCTCAGTGAACCGGGTGAGGGAGCCGGGCACGCTGGACGGCGGCGACGTCTTGAAGATCGGCGACACGGTCTTTGTCGGGCGCGGCGGCCGGACGAACGCGGAGGGGGTGCGGCAGCTCAGATCCGCGTTCGAGCCGCTGGGCGCCCGCGTCGTAGCCGTGCCGCTGACCAAGGTGCTGCACCTGAAGTCCGCGGTGACGGCTCTGCCGGACGGCACAGTCGTCGGGTATCCGCCCCTGGTTGACAAACCGTCGCTTTTCGGCCGTTTCCTGCCGGTTCCGGAGGAGGCGGGCTCGCACGTGGTGCTGCTCGGTGGTGGGAATCTACTGATGGCCGCGAGTGCACCGAAGACCGCGGAATTGTTCACTGGGCTCGGATATCACCCTGTATCAGTAGATATCAGCGAGTTCGAGAAATTGGAAGGCTGCGTGACCTGCCTCTCCGTGCGCCTGCGTGACCTGCAGACATAACGGTACGTAGTCGGACTTCGCGCGGTCGGGGTTGGCGGCGGCCTTACTCCGGCTTTAACCTACGGTCTCGTAACCTACGAAGCCGTAGGTACTTCTCCCGTCCCCAGGAGCCCCCGTGACGATCACCTCTCCCCACCTCGGCAGTTCAAAGGCGTGGACCGACGCCCAACTGCTGTACGCCCTGGAGGAGGTGGTGGAGAAGGAGCTCAACCGCCATCTCAAGGTCGCCAAGGACTGGATGCCCCACGAGTACGTCCCCTTCTCGGACGGCCGGAATTTCCCCGGCATCTTCGAGGACGGTGAGGCGTGGCAGGCCGACCAGTCCAAGGTCACCGACATCGGCAAGATCGCACTGGTCGTGAACCTGCTGACCGAGGACAACCTTCCGAGCTACCACCACGAGATCGCCTCCCTGTTCGGCCGTGACGGCGCCTGGGGCACCTGGGTGCACCGCTGGACCGCCGAGGAAGGCCGGCACGGCATCGTGATGCGCGACTACCTGCTCACCTCGCGCGCCGTCGACCCGGACAAGCTGGAGCAGTTCCGCATGGCGCACATGGCGGAGGGATTCGAGTCCGACAACCGACACTCGATGCTGCACTCCGTGGCGTACGTCGCCTTCCAGGAACTCGCGACCCGCGTCTCGCACCGCAACACCGGTCACCAGTCGGGCGACCCGGTCTGCGACCGCATGCTGGCCCGGATCGCCACCGACGAGAACCTGCACATGGTCTTCTACCGCAACCTGCTCGGCGCGGCCTTCGAGCTCGCCCCGGACCTGACGATGCAGGCCGTGCGTGAGGTCGTGGTCAACTTCCGGATGCCCGGTCACGGCATGCCTGGCTTCGAGCGGGCCGCAGCGCAGATGGCGATCGGCGAGATCTACAACATGCGGATCCACCACGACGACGTGATCCAGCCCGTGCTGCGCTACCTGAAGGTCATGGACATCGACGGGCTCGGCCCGGACGGGCTGAAGGCGCAGGAGGAGCTGGGGCTCTACATGGGCGGACTGGACAGCGAGGCGGCCAAGTTCGACGAGAAGCTGGCCGCGCGCAAGGCGCGGATGGCCGCCCGCGCGAACGCCTGACCCGGCGCCCTCGCGGAGGCCTGGACCCCAGGCCTCCGCGACACGCCTGACCCACAACCCGCACTGCACCCGACGGCCCACGAGCCCGCTCACTCGTGGGCCGTCCCCTCTGCGTGCACTGCGCTCTCGTGTCAGCTCAGATGCCGGGCGAAGAACCTCAGCGAGCTGTCCACTTCGAACGACGGCACATCCCCGTGCTTGCCGGGGTTGGCGTGCAGCGTCTTCTGCGCCGAGGCCAGGGCGTCGAACAAGGCCAGGCTCTGGTCTCGCGACACCATCTGGTCGTCCCACTGGACCAGGAACTGCAACGGCACGGTGATCCGCGCGGCGTCCTCGGCCAGCCCGTGCGCGCCGAGCAGGCCCAGCACTGCGGCGCGGATCCGGGGCTCTGCGGCGATGAGCGGGATGCCGAGCCCGCAGCCCATGGACATGCCGCAGTAGCCCACCGGGCCGATGCCGACCGGGTCGAGGCGCTGGACCGCCGTCAGGACCGCCTGCCAGTCCGCGACGGCCTGACCGGCCAGATAACTGTGCATGCCGGCGACCAGCGCGCCCGGATTCTCACCGGCTGCCATGCCGGCCCGCATGTCGGCCGCGATCCGGCCGAATTCCTCGTCCTTGGGTCGGTCGCCGTGGTTGGGCGCGTCGATCGCGACGACCGCGAAACCCTCGGCGGCGTAGCGGCGCGCGCGGGACACGGTGCCAGGGGCCGTCTTGTGCTGCCCGCCGCCGTGGCCCAGCAGAATCAGGGGACGAGTACCGGAAGCGTCTTCCGGCATCCACAGCACGCCGGGGATCTCGTCGAGGGTGAAGAAGTGTTCGGTGACGCCGTCCGACGACGTCTGGGAGGTGAAGCGCATCAGCGTTTCAAGCCTTTCGGGATGCCTTGTGCGGGCGCTCCCTAGGCCATGCAAAGGAGGGAGCCCCAACCTGTCGCAGCGTTGATCGGTCTCACCTCCTTGGATTCACAGTGGTGCACGGCGAAGCCGAAGGTATCACGAAGATCATCACTCGCCCCTCGCCGCGGCGAACGTCGCCTGTCGCGGCACTGGTTATTGCCGGTCGGACGGGGCACCACCGAGGAACGGCGAAGCCGGCCTCAGCGATTTCGGGGGCCGGCTTGTCCGGTGGTGTATCAGGTGGTCTCGGTCACCGCCCTCCGGCGAGGCCGCAGTGCGAGTGCGGTAGCCCTTCACCATTCCGCTTCCCGGTAGTCCTTGAGGAAGACGCCCGAGACGGGCGATCCCGCCTCGCCACGCACGATCGGATCGTAGACGCGGGCGGCGCCGTCCACGATGTCGAGCGGGGTACGGAAGCCTCCGGCAGCGATCCGCTCCTTCTTCGGCACCGGGTTCTCGTCGGTGATCCAACCGGTGTCGACGGCGCACATGTGGACGCCCTGGGAGGCGAGTTCGGCGCCGCTGGTGCGAGTCAGCATGTTGAGGGCGGCCTTCGCCATGTTGGTGTGCGGATGGCCACCCGTCTTGTTCCGTACCGCGAACCGGCCTTCCACCGCCGTCACATTGATGATGTAGCGGCGCGGCCGCGGAGAGGCCAGCAGGAGCGGGAGCAGCCGGTCGCAGAGGAACGCGGGGGCCAGGGCGTTGACGAGCTGCGTCTCCAGGACTTCGGCGGGGTCCAATTCACCGATCCGCGCGGACCAGGAGTTCACAGGAGCGGTGTCCGGCAGCAGGCCGGCCTCGTCGGTGCCGGGAAGCAGGCCCGCCCGGTCGACACCGTCCGGCAGTCCGGTCTGCCCGGCGTCGGGCAGCACCAGCGCCAGCGCACGCGACGCGGAAGGTCCTTCGAGGGCGGTCATGGCCGCGTATCCGGGGGCGCGGAGCACACCGGCGGGCAGCGTGCCGTACTCCCCCGCCGCCAGCAGCGCGTACGACCCGGGTGGGCGGCGAACGGTCTGGGCGGCGTTGTTGATCAGGATGTCGAGCGGCTCGCCCGTATCCCGCAACTGCTCGCACAGGCCGAGGACCTGGCGCGGGTCACGGAGGTCGACGGCGGCGACGGTGAGCCGGTCGAGCCACTTCGGGCTGTCGTGGACCGCCCGGAAGCGGCGCAGGGTGTCGTGCGGGAAACGGGTGGTGACGACGAGTTCGGCGCCGTCCCTGAGCATCATCAGCGCCAGCTGGAAGCCGATCTTGACCCTGCCTCCGGTGAGGAGGGCGCGGCGTCCCGAAAGGTCGGTGGAGAGCGCGCGGCGGGACCTGTTCTCCGCCGCGCAGTCCGGGCAGAGCAGGTGGTAGAAGGCGTCGACCTGCCGGTACGGGGTCTTGCAGATGTAGCAGTGGCGGGCCCGCGCCAGTGTTCCCGCCGGACCGGCGGATACCGCGCCGGAGTCCAGCGGGGCGTCCTCGCGCCGGTCGGCCGCGCCGGTCGCCGTCGCCCAGGTCACGGCGGCGTCGGCCTCGGTCCGCCGCTCGGCGCGTATTCTGCGACGCCCCAGCCGGCCGCCGCGGGCGAACGAGGCGGCGACCTGCTCCGCGCGGAGCCGGGCGGGGTCGTCGACGGGCAGTGCGCGGAGCCGGCCGACGAGCCGGTCGAAGGCCGCCAGCTCCTCGTTCGTGATGACGCTCTCCATAGCACCGCCCCCTCGTGGTCCCGGCCGGATTCGAACCGGCGTCCTCCCGCATGCCATGCAGACGCGACTGCCTCTGCGCTACGGGACCCCGAGGAGGCGACCTGCCAGGACGGCCGGATTCGAACCGGCGTACCCGCCTTGGCAAGGCGGTGCGCCTGCCTCTGCGCTACGTCCGGGCATGAGGGAGATCCTAACCATCTGTCACCCGTGCGTCCTCACGAATTATTTCGGCCGCCTGCTCGACGACGGCGACGGTGGGCGCATGGGTGTGGCCCTCGGCTTCCTGGAGATACGGACTCAGGACTACGGAGGGCCGAACCCTGGGACGTACAGGGGAATTTCAGGCCCGGTCGCGCTCAACTCTGCGCAGCCGTTCCCGCTCCTTCTCCGAAAGTCCGCCCCAGACGCCGAACCGTTCGTCGTTGTCGAGGGCGTACTCCAGGCAGGCCACCCGGCCCTCGCAGGCGTTGCACAGCTGCTTCGCCTCACGTGTGGAGCTGCCGGGGGCAGGGAAGAAGAACTCGGGTCCCGCTTGCGCACAGAGCGCCGTCTCCTGCCAGGCGAGTGCGGGGTCGGTCACGGTGTTGATCAGCATGGCGCACACAGTGCCCGGTCGCGATAAACGACTGCTCAACGCCGCATCAATGCGGGGCCGTACGCCCTTCGGTCAGCTTTCCGGCGCGTCCGAGCTCTTGATCACGGCGAACTGCGCACCGTACGGATCCGCGACGTTGGCGAACTGGCCCACGCCTTCCATCTCCATCGGCTCCAGCGTCAGCTTTCCGCCCAGCCGCTCCACGTCCGCGACCGTGGCGTCGCAGTCGTCGACCTCGAAGTACGGCAGACAGCGCGGTCCCAGAATGCCCTGCGTCGCAACGGCGTCGAGAGGTACGAGCCCGCCGAAGTCAGCGCGCTCGCCTCCGCCCTTCTCGGTGAGTAGTACCGCCGCAGCCCGCCCCGCCCCGGGATCAGAAGGGGTCCAGGAGACGCCTACGCGCTCAACGACGGAGAGTCGGCATGCGGCGTACGAACGTTGGCCGGCGCCGGTGCTGGAGGCCGCCGGTCCTGCGCGGTTCGCCCTGGTGGTACGGGCGACGCCCGAGGTGATCACGCATGCGCGCACCGAGTGGTTCCTGGCGCGGGCGCGGCCCCGCGCCAGGGCGCTGGAGGTCCTGCTGCTGTCCCCGGCCGAGCGCCGTCCGCCCGCGTCCTGACCGTGAACCGGGGCTCTCGCTCCGCCGGGCCCGCACTGTCTGCGGCCCATGGCACGATATGTCTCACTCGGGCAGCTGCCGGGCAAGGCGGCAGCGGGGCTGCGCGGACAGAGGTACGTACATGACAGAGGCCGGGGAGACCGGTACCGGGGCAAGGGACACCGGGGCGCCGACGGGGAAGGCAGCCCGGGAGCTGATCGCAGAAGCCGAACGGCTGCTCGACGCGGCGCGCGCCGTGCTGGCCGACCACACCCGCGCGACCGACGCCATACACGCCGCTCTCGCCCCGATCCTCGACTCCCTGATCCACCGTGAGCTGGCCGCGATCCCCGTCTCCCGGCTCAAGGACGTCACCGAGGGCCGGTTGCGCCTCGGCGCGGTCGAACAGGCCGGCTACACGACGGTCGGTCAGGTCCATGAGGCCAATCGGTACGAGCTCCGCCAGATCCCCGGCGTCGGTGCGCAGACGGCCGATCAGGCGCTCGCCGCCGCAGGCCAGATCGCGCACGCGGTCCGCGACACGGTCGCCGTCCGGATCGACGTGCAGGCGCCGGACGAGTCCACGACCGCCCTGGTCATGGCGTTGCACCGACTGGTCGAGGCCGGTCCGGACGTCCGGCGGGCCGTGGACGCGGCCCGCCGGCTCGTCGGGCGGCTGGAGCCGCTGCTCACCGAGGCCGGACCGGCCCGCGGGCGGTTGCGCATGCTGTTCGCCCGGCGGCAGGCCCGTACGGCGGCGCTCACTGCCGTCGCCTCTGTCCGGACCGTGGTCACGGAGGCGACGGGGCGCGGGCTTCCGCTGCTGTTCGGGCAGGTGTCGGTCGATCTGCTGCGGGATCCGGAGTCGGACCTCGCGGCATGGGTCGGCTTCGAGCTGCGGTCCGCCGAGTACTACAGCCTGCTCGCCGAGATGTCGGGCACGCGGCCCGACCGGGACGCCGCCGAAGGGTTCCTTCCGTCGAGGATCGCCGACCGGGTGCGCGGGCTGCGGCTCGACGATGCGCATCTGCGGGTCTCCCTGCGGGGCTACCAGTCGTTCGGTGCCCGCTTCGCCCTCGCACAGAAGCGGGTGATCCTCGGCGACGAGATGGGGCTCGGGAAGACCGTGCAGGCGATCGCCGCGCTCGCGCACCTCTCGGCGATGGGCGAGACGCACTTCCTGGTGGTCTGCCCGGCGAGTGTGCTGATCAACTGGGTGCGGGAGCTCCGGGCCCGGTCCACTCTGCGGGTGCTGCCGGTGCACGGCCCCGAGCGACAGGAGGCGTTCGCCGACTGGCGCGAGCGCGGCGGGGTCGCCCTCACCACCTTCGACGCCCTGCACACCCTCCCGGCCGCCCGGGACGGGGGGAAGCGGCCCGGCATGCTGGTCGTCGACGAGGCGCACTACGTCAAGAACCCCGCCACCCGCCGCTCACGCGCGGTCTCCGGCTGGGCGGGGCGCACCGAACGGGTGCTGTTCCTGACCGGTACGCCGATGGAGAACCGGGTCGAGGAGTTCCGCAGCCTGGTCCGCCATCTCCAGCCCGAACTGGCACCGTCGATCAGGACCACCCATGGAGCCGCCGGCTCGCACGCCTTCCGCCGCGCCGTCGCACCCGCCTATCTCCGCCGCAACCAGGAGGACGTGCTGACCGAACTTCCGGCGCTGGTGCAGGTCGACGAGTGGGAGGAGTTCAGCGAGGCGGATCTCGACGCCTACCGGGAGGCGGTCGCCGCCGGACAGTTCATGCGGATGCGCCGGGCCGCGTACGCCCGCCCGGAGACCTCCGCGAAGCTGAACCGGCTGCGCGAGCTGGTCACGGAGGCCGCCGGCAATGGGCTCAAGGTGGTCGTGTTCTCCTACTTCCACGAGGTACTCACCACGGTCCGGGAGGCCCTGGGCAACGGGGTGTTCGGGCCGGTCTCCGGCAATGTCCCGGCCGCCCGGCGGCAGGGGCTGATCGACGAGTTCAGCACGGTGGACGGCCACGCCGTCCTGCTGAGCCAGATCCAGGCCGGGGGCGTCGGGCTGAACATGCAGGCCGCGTCGGTTGTCATCATCTGCGAGCCGCAGATCAAGCCGACGATGGAGCACCAGGCCGTGGCCCGCGCCCACCGGATGGGACAGATACGCACGGTCCAGGTGCACCGGCTGCTCGCGACGGACAGCGTCGACCAGCGGATGCTGGACATCCTGGCCCGCAAGGAGCGGCTGTTCGACGCGTACGCGCGGCGCAGCGACGTCGCCGAGACGACACCGGACGCCGTGGATGTGTCGGACGGGAGCCTGGCCAGGCGCATCGTCGAGGAGGAACAGCTGCGCCTGGCGGCGGGGCCGACGGAACCCTGACCGGATTCTGTCGGCCTCGGTCCGTCGGCCTCAGGTCTTGTCGGTCATCGCCTTGTCGTTCATCGGCGGGTCGGCCTTCATGTCACGCATGGCATGGGGGTCGTAGCCCGGGACCGTGCCGTCCGCCTTGGCGACCAGCAACAGTCCGGCCATACCCATGTCGGAGTGGCTCTGCACATGGCAGTGGTACATCCAGGCACCCGCGCCCACGTGTTCGCCCGCGATGACCTGGAAGCCGAAGGAGTCCGCCGGGCCGACGATCTTCGTGTCGATGACGCGGCTCGGATCGTCGGGCCCGGCGAGCAGCCCGGTGCGGTTGTCCGCCCAGCGGTGACCGTGAATGTGGAACGTGTGGTAGTAATCGCCGTGCGTGATCATGACCACTTCGAGCCGGTCGCCCTCGGTGGCCTCGAAGTTGGGGCTCTCATGGGCCGGTCTGTTGTTGATCGTCATGTCGTTGAAGACAATCGTGATGGTCTTGTCCGGCAGGAAGTCGCCCTTGCGCCGGACGACCACGGGGCCGTACAGACCCTTGCGGATGCCGCCCGTGCCATGGTCCGTCCCGACGACATGGTCGTGGTAGTGCCAGTAGCCTGCGCTGCCGGGCCGCCACGTACCGTCCTTCCGGCGGCCCGGCGCGTGGGTGCGCCAGGTGTACGTACGCGTGCCGCCCGGCTCGACGATGCTGTTGTTCATCCGGGTGCCGTCGCTCGCGATGTCGTAGTCGACGCCGTGCACGTGCAGGCCGGCCGCCACATCCATCGTGTTCTCGAACTCGATGTGCAGGGTGTCGCCCTCGTTGATCTCGATGAGCGGCCCGGGGACCGTCGCCTTGCCCTTCTCCAGGCCGTACCCCATCCGACCGTCCGCCGTTTTCTCGGCGTACAGCTTGAGATGACGGATCACGCCTCCCGCCGGGGCGGTCCTCGGCGGTGGCTCCGCCGAGTTGGCCTCGATCGATCCGAGCGACAACGATGTCACACCGGTCACCGCCGCGACCCCGCCACCCACCAGGAACCGGCGGTTGAAGCTCCTTCGATCCATGTCGAACTCCCCACTGCTAGGCGGATGTTACGGAGACTTGCGCAGACCTTCGGGGCACAGGTGGCTCCCGGGCGGCCATACCCCAGCCCGGGGATCTTCGTTTCTTCACACTAAGGACAAATTTCGCGCCACTGCTGACATAGCCATGGGCGAGTCGCGAAAAGAGGTCCAGCTTCATCGGCTGTTGCAGTGACTCCATGCTGTTGCAGTGACCAAAGAGAGGTGGGTGACCACATGCCGCGCACCCGCTGACGTTCAGCGTCTCGGACCCGGAGTTCAACAACGACGTACAACTGAACATCCTCGCCAACCCCGGTGACGACCAGGGCGGCAGGCACAGGGTCGAGGTCACCCTCACACCCGGCCGGTACTTCTACCACTGCACCATGCCGGGGCATCAGGCGATGCAGGGCATTCCGACGGTGACCAAGGGCGGTGGCGATGCGGACACCACCGCACCGGGGACATCGGCGAAGGTCGACGGCGATCGGAACGCCGACGGCGCGTACGTCGGCCGGGCGCCCATTTTGTGAGCTCCTCTTAACCGCTCGGAGAAGGTCAGGATGCCATGGCCGCATGCTGAGGCATGTGGTCACGGCCTCCGGGGTGCCGGTGGCGCCATACCCAGAACACCGTGCAGGAGACCAGCGACCAGCCGGCGAGCACCAGGTACGGGAAGATCCGCTGGTGCCCCTGGTAGTAGACGGCGGCGTGCTGGGCGTTGACCGAAGCGCCTGGTGGGAGCCAGCGGCCGATGAAGCCCAGTACCGACGGCAGCAGCGGCCAGGACACCGCACCGCCGGAGGACGGGTTGCCGAGCAGCACCATCAGCCCCCAGGTGGGGATCATCGCCCAGCGCCCCATCAGGGTGTTGAACATGGTGAAGACCATGCCCGTGGTGAACATCGTGAAGGTGAGGATCATCCACGACTGGACAAACGGCAGATCGACGGAGCCGAGCAGCCAGTCCACCACGGCGGCGATCGTGAAACCGCCGAGCAGCGCGTACGCCACGGTGAAACCGATCCGCTCCAGCGGGTTCAGCCCTTTGGCGTGCACGCTCAGCTGGATGGCGCCGACGAAGCCGACGACCACCGCGGCGAGCGAGATGTAGAAGAGGGCGAGGCCACGCGGATCGCCCCGCTGCAGGGGCTTCACGTCGGTGACCTTGACCGGCACATGGGTCGCTTGCCCCACCTTCAGCGTGGACTCGGCGAGCAGTTGGGAGACCGAGGCCCCGGACGCGCTCGCGACATCCATGGCGACCCCGCCGTTCGCGGACCGCAGGACGGCGAAGACCTTCTGCTCCTCCAGCGCGGTGCGGGCCTCGGCTTCGGTGGCGTACTCGTGCAGCACCAGCGAGGTGTCGAGCGCGGCCTCCAGCCGGGCGAGGAAGACCTGGTCGCGCGGAGTGCCGAGTCCGCCGACCGCGGCGGCCGGGATGTTGCGCGGGGTCGGATTGGCCATCGCATACGTGTAGGAGCCGGCAAAGAGACCGGCCGCCGCCGCGATGATGAACATCAGCACGACGGCGGGCAGATACGGGGACTTCCTGAACACCGCCCACCGGCTGGCACCGCGGGTCCGGGGGCGGGCGTGTTCCCCGTGCGGTGTGACGGGCTCCAGATCGGGCGCGCTCATGCCTCCGCGTCCTCGTCGTGCCGGGCGCGGCTCGGCTGAACCCGCTTGGGTTCGCCGGGCATCTTCGGGTACTCCGGCGGGTAGGGCATGTCGCCGAGCCCGCGCTCCCGCTCGTCCCGGTCCGCCAGTTCCAGCAGCCCGTCGAGCCGGAAGGCGTGGTCGTCCATGTCCGCGTGCACGTCGCCGACCTCCGCGTACCGCTTCGGCATGGTGCGGATGTCGAAGTCCTGCGGCTCGGCGTCGTCGATCTCGTCCCAGCGCAGCGGTGCGGAGACCGGAGCGTGGGGGCGGGGCCGCACGGAGTAGGCGGAGGCGATCGTCCGGTCGCGGGCGGTCTGGTTGAAGTCGACGAAGATGCGTTCGCCGCGCTCCTCCTTCCACCACGCGGTGGTCACCCGGTCCGGCATCCGGCGTTCGAGTTCGCGGCCGGCCGCGATGGCCGCACGACGGACCTCGGTGAAGGTCCAGCGGGGTTCGACGGGGACGAAGACGTGGATGCCGCGGTCGCCGGAGGTCTTGGGCCAGCCGCGCAGACCGTGGTCGTCGAGGACGGCGCGCAGCTCATGGGCGGCGGTGACGGCGTCGGCGTAGTCCGTGCCGGGCTGCGGGTCGAGGTCGATGCGGAGCTCGTCCGGGTGGTCGGTGTCGGCTCTCCGCACCGGCCAGGGGTGGAAGGTGAGCGTACCGAGGTTGGCCGCCCACAGGACGGCGGCGAGTTCGGTGGGGCAGATCTCGTCGGCCGGCCGGCCGCTGGGAAAGGCGATGCGGGCGGTGGGAATCCAGTCGGGGAGGTTCTTCGGGGCGCGCTTCTGGTAGAAGAAGTCGCCGTCGACACCGTCGACGAAGCGCTGGAGTGTGGTCGGCCGGTCGCGCAGGGCGCGCGTGATCCCGGCGCCCACAGAGAGGAAGTACTCGGCGACGTCCCTCTTCGTGTAGCCCTTCTCCGGGAAGTACACCTTGTCGGGGTTGGACAGGCGTACTGCCCGTCCGTCTGCATCCAGCTCCACCGCTGCGCCCATGGGGGCCACGGTAGGCCGGGCTCCCATATGCCGCATATCGGGAGCCACATCAAGGTATCCGAGCAAGAATCGGCCCATGGACCTGCCGGTGATGCCACCCGTGAAGCCGATGCTCGCCAAGTCCGTGTCCCGAATCCCGCCGGGCATGCAGTACGAGGCCAAATGGGACGGCTTCCGGGCGATCGTGCACCGCGACGGCGACGAGGTGGTGATCGGCAGCCGCACCGGCAAGCCGCTCACCCGGTACTTCCCCGAGCTGGTCACGGCGGTCCGGGAGAATCTGCCGCCGCGCTGTGTGATCGACGGCGAGATCGTCGTCGCGTACGACGGGAAACTGGACTTCGACCGGCTCAGCGAACGTATCCATCCGGCCGATTCACGGGTGCGGCTGCTCGCCGAGAAGACCCCGGCCAGTCTGGTCGCCTTAGACATCCTCGCGGTGGGCGACGACTCGCTGCTCTCCACCCGACAGGCGGACCGCCGAGCCGTCCTGGAAGCGGCGCTGTCCGGTGCCTCGCCCCCCGTCCATCTCGCCCCCGCGACCACCGACCCGGCGGTCGCCCAGGCGTGGTTCGAACGGTACGAGGGTGCCGGGCTCGACGGTGTCGTCGCCAAGCCGCTGGATCTGCCGTACCGCCCGGACGTCCGCGTCATGTACAAGATCAAGCACGAGCGGACCGCCGACTGTGTGGTGGCGGGATACCGCTTCCACAAGAGCGGCCCGGTCGTCGGCTCGATACTGCTCGGCCTCTACGACTGCGAAGGCGTCCTGCAGCACGTCGGAGTCTGCGCGGCGTTCTCGATGAAGCGACGCGAGGAGCTGGTCGCCGAGCTGGACCCGTTGCGGACGGAGTTCGCCGACCATCCGTGGGCGACGTGGGCGGATGCCGCCGCCCACGAGACCGCCCGGCTGCCCGGTACACCGAGCCGCTGGTCCGGGAAGAAGGACCAGTCATGGGTGGCGCTGCGTCCGGACCGGGTGTGCGAAGTCGGTTACGACCACATGGAGGGCAACCGGTTCCGGCACACCGCCCAGTTTCGCCGGTGGCGGCCCGACCGCACCCCCGGGAGCTGTACCTACGCGCAGCTGGAAGAAGTGGTGCGGTACGACCTGGCCGAGGTGCTGTCAGCCCGCTGATGTCGCGCCCGACGGGGTGGCACAGGGGTCGTCGCCCGGGCCGGGGTGTCTCGCCTCCGGGCGGCGCGCTCGTCGCCGACTCCGTGCAGATCCCCGGTGAGCTGCTCGGCCTGATGTCCATCGGGGCGCGTACGGAGAGGGTGCCGGTCGGGCACCCCTAGCGTTCGTCGGCGTGGCCGTCCGCGTCGTCGGGGTCGTCGGACGTCAGCCACTGGTCGGTGACCGGGTGGTCCGACATGGCCGCCACTATGTCGGTGAGCCGCTCGCAGAGCCGATTGATCTCGTCGTGGGTGCGGTTCCGCTCGGTGATGACCGCCGCGAGCAGCAGCGCGGTCAGCGCTGTGGCGCCGTTGAAGGCCTGGAGCGTGACCATGTTGATGATGAGCTCCTTATGGGCGAACGGACCGGCCCCGCGAGTGGCGGCCAGAATCGCCAGCATGGAGACTCCGAGCGCAGACGACGCGGCGCCGGCGCGCTCGAATCGGAACGCGGCCCAGATGAGGAACGGGAAGACAAGGAAGAGCAGGGAGGCGCTGCTGCCCGTCACCAGCAGCGTGACCGTAAGGGTGCCGAGGAACAGAGCCGCCGCTTCGGCCCACCGCCGGGGTGCCACACCGCGTGGCCACCGCGCCTCGCGAAGGACGAGCAGAAACGGTGCGACGACCAGCACGCCCGTGGCGTCGCCCGTCCACCACACCGACCACGTGGGCCAGAAATCTCCTGCGGGCACGGTGCCGGAGAGCACCAGCACACTGCTGCCCACGCTCGCACTGATGAGCGTCCCGCCCAAGGCGCCGATGAAGACCAGCGCCAGCGCGTCGCGCAGCCGGTCCAGATCGTTGTGAAACCCCGCACGCTGCAGCAGCAGGTAGGAGCAAACCGATGCGAGCGTGTTTCCCACGGCAATGAGCAGAACAGACAGACCCGTCGGTCCGATGGCCAGGTTCACAAGAAAGGCCCCGATCGCAATGCCCGGCCAGACACGGAGCCCGAAGACGAGCAGACCGGCCAGGGCAATGCCGGTAGCGGGCCAGAGCGGCGTGACCTGGCCGCGCACCAATTGTTCGAGGAGACCCAGCCGGGCGGCCCCGTAGTAGGCGGCTGCGAGAGCGAGGACCAGGAGAGTTGTGGCGCCCTTGCGCCGAAGCTCCGGATTGGTCACCACGGCAGTCATCAGACACCACCTGGAAGGGCTCTACCGGCCAGGACGGGCCGGGAGCCACCTCGGTCGTTGCAGCGCGGAGCAGGCAGCGCGGGCCATGGCTACCCCGCGCCGGGCAGGCCGGCGTATCGGACGACGAGGACTGCGGCATCGTCGCAGTGGCCCGTCAGATCGGCCACCTTCACCACTTCACGAGCCAGGTCGTCGGGGTCGCCGTCGTAACCACTGCAGACCAGCCGTACCACCTCCTCCAGCCCCTTCTCGATCGGGCAGGCCGGTCCTTCCACCACCCCATCGGTGACCATGACCAACGATCCCGGCTCCGTCAGCCATCGTCGCGTCACCGGATAGATCTCACCGGGGAGTATGCCGAGAGGCGGACCGCCGCTGTCGAGGATGATGCCGGAGTGACCGGCGGACGTGGCCCAGACCATCGGGATGTGGCCTGCGCGGGATATGGCGAGCGCGCCGCTGAGCGGGTCGAAGGTCAGAAAGCAGCAGGTCGCGAAAAGGCCGCAGCCCATGGAAATGAGCAGATCATTGGCGCGGGTCAGCACCTCGCCCGGATCGGTCGTGGCGCAGGCGAGGGCCCTCAGGCTGGTGCGGGCCTGGCCCATGAAGGCAATGGCTTCCACGTCGTGACCCTGCGCGTCACCGATGGCGATCCCGACCGCCCCGTTCGTCATCGGAAAGGCGTCGTACCAGTCGCCCCCGACATCGAGACCGTCATTCGAAGGGGTGTAACGGGCCGCGATGGCCAGGTGAGGCAGCTGCGGAAGCTGGCGCGGGAGCAGATGGCGCTGCAACGCCTCGGCCAGTTCCGCACGCGCCTGCTGGATCCTGAGCCGCTCCAGCGCCTGGTCGACAAGACGCCCAAGGGTGAGCAGGGCTTCCTGGGCGCTGTCGGCATGGGTGGTGCGGTGTCGGCGCATGGCCCCTCCGGGGGCGTTCCTAGATGACCCGTATACCACCTTAGTTCTCTTCGTGCCGAGGGGCCCGGCTACTGGCTGACAGTGCAGGAACCCTCGAACGGGATACGGTCACCGCTCTTGATGCGGCTCCTCCGACGTAGGCGGATTACTCACAACCGGATCCGGCCCTGTCGGCGCCGAAGGGGCTGTCCCGTAATCCCTGGTGGATCAGCGCATAGAGGGTTCACTCGGAAGCTTCAAGCTTCCTCATACTCCAGCTGTAGATCACTCCTGTGCCAGTAGGCGCCTATGTTCTCCGCGGCTTGCGCGCTTTGCCCCGGCTGCCGTGTGGCCGGTTTCGGGCCCGGGCCGGCAGCGCCGCGTCGAACTCGGCCCTGCTTGTCACTGCTCTTGGTTCAGGCACGAGGCCCACTGGCAGGGGACCGTCCACCGCGCGATGCTGCACGTACCTCACACGAAGTCAACTTACTTACGAGTAAGGAGAAATACCCGGTCACTCTCAAACGGTTGCCAGACGGAGACGTTCTCCGTGAGAGACCCGGAACTGCTTCCCGTTACATAAGGAGGAGGCGACCGCCCATCCGGCGGCCGTCGAGCACCACCTCCTGGTCAACCGTCCGAGAAGGAACCCCGATGACCGCCTCGCACCTCCTCGTCCCCGTACCGATCCCGGACCGGGTCGCCGAACTGATCGGGTCCTGCATCCCGCCGCACATCATGCAGGCAGAGTTCGACGCCGAGTGCGCCGCCCGCGAGGTCCGCAGGTTCCGCGGCCCGCGGCTCTGCATCGAGGACCAGGCGGATCGCGAGCAGGCCCTGTCCGAACTGGCGCAGGCCAACAAGGTCCTGGCCGCCCACCACCCCCGGCTGGCGGTGCGCCCCGGCAGCTCCTGGTGACTCACCCGCATCCGACCCGACGGTCGCTGCCTCTTGCGTCTCCGAACCGCAGGCCGGCTCCGATGTCTCCGCGACGACCACCGCGGCCCCTTACGACGGCGCCCGCGAACGCCGGGCGCGAAGCCGGACGATGCGCCTGTGTCGCCCCCGATTCCACCCGGTTCAGAGGCGGCTGGATGCGCACACTGCGGGCTTGCGGATCGCTGTTGCCGGAGAGTGAGGCCCGACACCGGGCTGCTGGTGGGGTGGGCGGCCGCGGTCCGGCCGATGTCGAGACGGCTGAACTGCGCGGCTCCGGCTGAGGCATCGGCCAAGGAGGGTACGCAGCGGCGTGAGGGGCTCGGCGAGCGCCCCGGCCGCCCGTCAGCGCCGATCAAGATGCCGTTGGGGGTGGCCGGGTGAGACGCGAAACCATACGATCACGCGTGACCGGCGCACGGGGGGGCGACGTCGGCCACACCATCACACGCATGCCCCCGCAGGAAGATTCCATGCGACCAACCACCCTTTCCTCGCTGACAGTTGTCACAGTAATTGCCTCGGCACTGCTGAGTGCCGCGCCCGCCTCCGCCGAGACCGCAGCACCCGGGAAGGACGGCTGGGAGCCCGCCACCCCCACCCGACCGTACGACTACGCGGCCGGAGCCCGCTGCGACTTCCCCGTCCACACCGAACCGATCGTCGACGAGGTCGTGCAGAAGGTACTGGACCGCCGTCCGGACGGAACCCCCTCGAAGATCGCGTACAGGGGCGATCTGGTCATCCGGGTCACCAACACCGACACCGGCGCCTACTACGACGCCGATGCCGGTGGCAGCGCGATCATCGACTTCCACACCGACCGCTCGCAACTCTGGCACGTGGTCGGGCCGGTGCTCGTCGGCGTGGGTGAGAACAACGGCAATCTGCCACGCGGCGAATACCGCATCGACGGCATCTACACCCTCGCCATCAGCTCCACCGGGTACAGGACGCTGAACATGTTCCACGGGTCCACGGACGACGTCTGTTCGCGCATCGGCTGACGGTCGCTCCGGACAGCCGGAGGCCGGGGTGAACCGGACTGGAAGCCGGTAGACCCCGTAGGGGCCGGCGGCGAGGGCAGGCGAGAGAATGTCGGGCAGTGGCGACACGTGCGACTCCTGTGGGGCAGAGGTCAGGACGCTCCGACGTGGTGAACGGGCAACGCCATCAAGGTTATTGATCCACCGTCCGCCCCCCTACACCCCCTGGGAGAACCTCGTGCCTGCCGGTCCGCGCCCGTCCGTCCTCTTCGTCACCGACCTCGCGTACCAGGCGCGCGGCCGCCGCTACTGCGACGAGGACATCTTTCTCACCTCGCGGCTGCGCGAGGAATTCGATGTAGCGCTCTGTCATCCGCGCGACGCGGCCGCGCTGCTCGACGGCTTCGACGCCGTCGTTGTCCGCAACAGCGGTCCGGTGCTGCACTACCAGGAGGCGTACGACGCGTTCTGCGCCCACGCCCGCGAGCGCAAGGTGCCGGTGTACAACCCGCTGACCGGGCGCGGTGACATGGCGGGCAAGCAGTATCTGGTCGATTTGAGCGCCGCGAAGTACCCGGTGATCGCGACCGTGGACCGGGCGGGCGATCTGGGGCTGCTGCCCGGGGCGGCCGAGTATGTGATCAAGCCGAAGCTGGGCGCGGACTCCGTCGGGCTGCGCTTCGTCACGCCGGACGAGCTCGCGGCCGAGGTGGGCGCCGAGCCGGACGGCACCGTGCTCGTCCAGCCTAGGATCGACTTCCGCTACGAGGTGTCCTTCTTCTTCATCGACCGCGACTTCCAGTACGCGCTCTACGCACCGCACCCTGAGCAGCGCTGGGTGCTGGAGCCGTACGAGCCGACGGCAGCGGATCTGGACTTCGCCCGCCGGTTCGTGGAGTGGAACGACCTCGCACACGGCATCCAGCGCGTCGACGCGTGCCGGGCGGCGGACGGTGAGCTGCTGCTCGTCGAGCTGGAGGATCTCAATCCGTATCTTTCGCTGGACCGGGTGACGGACGAGGTGCGGGAGGCCTTCGTGGCCCGGATGAAGACGTCGGTACGGGCGCTGCTGCGCTGATCTGGCCGGCCGTCCCCCACATGCGGGCCCGGACCGTCTCCGGCGCCCGCACGGAGTGGGTCGAGGAATGGGCTCCAGGTCACGACACGGGCGGCGATTACGCCGAGACCGGACCGCCCCCGGGGCTGCCTCAGCGTCTTCGTCCGACTGACGGCTGTGTACGCCGGGTGGCGCGCTCAGCCGGGCGAACAGCTTTCCCGCACCTCGACAGCGTTGTCGGTACGTTACTGGTGGGGAATCGTCGTACTGACGTCGGGACGCGGACCGGCCCGGTCCGGAAGGTCCCCGGGCAACGTTTCCCCATGAGCCGGCGCAGGTACCGGCCCGCCCTGCAGGGCGAGGAAGGCTGCCCGCTCGACCAGCCAGCCTGCCAGGGCGGCCAGCGCGTCACGGGCGATTGCATGGCCAACCTGGTCACGCCGGGAGGTCGCAGGTGCCCCCGACTCGACGGTCAGGTAACGCCAGGTCCGGTCGAGCAGTTCGCGAGGAATGACCTGGTCGTGATCGCCTTGCGCGACGAAGACGGGCACTCCGGCGAGCCGTGCGGCATCGGTGGGCACTCCGGCCTCGAACGGCAACGTTCCGTACAGGATCGCCGCACCGGCGAACCGTGCGGGATCGTCCAGCAAAAGACCTCCCGCGAAGGCGGCTCCGCCGCTGAAGCCGATGAGAATGACCGGGCGGCCCGGCGGGGCGACGCCGTCGAGCCACAGCCGGAACCAGTCCATGGTGGCCCGCAGTGACTCCGCGACGGGTCGGCCGATACCACGGTTGGCAAACCAGGCAAAGCCGCCGTGTTCAGCGATAGGGGCGCGAACCGCCGCGTAGGAAAGACCACGGGGCAGAGCGTCCGCCAGCCCGATGATCTCGGTCTCACGCGAGCCGCGGCCGTGCAACAGAACGACCAGCGGCCCCTCCGCGTCTCCTCGGGTCACCACGACAGGCGTGTCGAAACGGCTCACGACGCGCCTCCCGTGTCAGTGCCGTGGGTCGGTGTCGCAGGAGTAGTGCTCACGAATGCTGTCCCTTCAGATGGTGGGGCCGAGCAGCGCCCGGCCGGTCCGCCGAGGCCGGTTGTTGTCGGCGGTGAGTGAGATGGCGAAGTCCGCAGCGAGCAACTGTGGTCAGTTACGGATGAGCAGCACGAGAGAAGCGGTCACGGCGGCAAGCACCAAGGCCGCGACGCCGTATGCAAGCCGATGGGCCCGCAGCCCGGGGAGAAGACGGTCGACGGCGAACCTGCCCGGCCCGGTGAGGGCCAGCCCGGCCGCACCTGCGGACAGCAGGAGTTCATACTCGACACCCGTCGGGGCGAAGAAGCCGCCGCCCCACTTGACTGCGAGCGCGTTGATCATTGTGCCGAGCACGGCCGCGCCCGCGAGTGGCGTGAGCAGCCCGAGCACAAGGCCGAGTCCGCCGAGGACTTCACTGAGTCCGGCAATCAGCGCCATGGTTTCGCCGGAAGGATAGCCACTCATGGTGAAGAACTGACCAACGCCTTCAAGCCCGCCGCCACCGAACCAGCCGAAGAGTTTCTGCGCGCCGTGAGCCGCCACCGTCAGGCCGAGGACCAGGCGCAGGATCAGCAACCCGACATCGTAGGCGTACAGGGAGGGGCCCTCCGGGCGGGAGCCGGAGGAGGGGCGGGTGGTGCGCAGGATGGAGGTCATTTTTTACACGTGCCCTTCCAGAGGGAGCGGAAGTTGAACTTTCAAGCGTTACCCAAGCGTACCTGTTGCGTGAAAATTCAAGCAACTTCTGCTGGTCGTCAACGGTCGGCGTTCGCCGGCACCGGAGTCGGGCAAGGCGGTCGCGGTGACGCCCTACTGCGAGGACAACCGGTGCCGTAGGGGCGGGATCGAGGACGTCGTCCGCGCGGGAGTGTGCCTGTTGCTGGCCACCGTGCTGCTGTGGGCGGTGCTGTGGCTGCTGCTGCGCGGGCGACGCAATCCGCTGACGATGGCCAGGCAGTGGCTGGCACCGACGCTCGCGCTGGGGGCCGCGAGCGGTGTCGGCGCGCTGGTGACGCTGATCGCGCCGCGGCCCGAAGCGGTGGTGCGGGGCTTCGCGGTGGCGGCGGTGGCACTGCTGGTACCGGCCCTGCTGGGGCTGCGGTGGTGGACACGGACGCGGCTGCCGCGCACGTGCGAGGTGGAGCCGGTCGAACCGGTCGTGGCGCACGCGGTGGACGGCGCGGTCGCTGGCACGGGCCCGTACGGCGGCGCCTTTCGCGACCTTCTCGTGACCGATGGCCGGATCGCTGCCATCGATCCCACGAACCGGCCAGAACATGTTCACGTCGTCGAAGGTGGCGGCGCACTCGCGCTGCCCTCACGGGTCGACGCGCACATCCATCCTGACAAGTCGACCTGGGGGCAGCGCTGGCTGAGTGCTGACCCGCGGGCTCAAGGTTCACACTTTGATCAGCTGGGGGCGCCGTTCTCGACGGCTGCTGCGAGCGCCTCCCGCAGGGATTCGTAGGTGGGAGCAAGCGTTCGTAGCCCTGTCTCCAGCGCCAGATCGTCTCCAACGGTGAGCGGAAGCTGCAGGCCTCCCACGATCCGCGCCTGTTCGGCGGCGAGGTTCGCGGCCTTGGTCATGCCCAGTGTGCTCAGGCATGTGGCTGCGTCGATGAGTCGCCGCGCGCCGAGGCGGACGCCGAACGCCTCCAGCAGTGCGCGGTTGCCCGGTGCGAGTCCCCGGGCAACCTGTGACGCCAGGGCATCGATTGCGGCTGCGCCGCCGAGTGGTCATCCAGGTGTGGTGACGGCTTGTGGAGCTCGGTCACCCACGGGGCGGGGTCGGCAGGGCTTGCGAGGGAGCGGGCGCGGGCAGGAGTCCGATGTCGTGGGGAACGGCACGCCTTCCAGTGCAAGGCCTCACACAGTGGGAAGGTCAAGCGTTTGCATCAGGGCGGCGCGGACGACCTCGTTGTCCACGTACGGGTATTACCGACCCCGCGCCGAGCGCGTAGCCGTACGGAGCCCATCCACGAGCCGAGACACCCACCGGCCGCGGGGCCGCCCACAGGTCGAACTCGTCCGCGCCTGCTGCAGCAGCACGGCGAACCAGTGACGACCGTCGTCGGTCAGCCACGGCGCCTCCGCCCGCAGACGGCACCACGACCAGCCACTCACGGCAGCCTCGTTGTGCGACGCGCCGCCTCACTGGCTGATGCTCACACCGCCCGCACTGCTGGGCTCAGACGAGGGCAGGACGGGGCGCTACCGGATCGGCGGTGAGGGCGTGCCCGAGACTCCGTCGGCACATCTGTCGTACGCGGATCTCGCGGTGGCGCAGGTGGACGAGGCCGAGAAGCCGGCGCTCCACCGCGCGTAGGTGTCCGTCTTCAACTGAGCCGGGCACGAGCAGCGGTCAGTCGATGAAGACCGCCGTCGCGTAGACCCAGGCGCCCTCGTGCCGGACGAACCGGCTCTTCTCATGGAGCGAGTCCGGTCGGCCGTGGTCCATGTAGTGGGCGCGAAAGGTGACCGTGCCCGTGGTGTGGAACGCGCTGCCGTCCGTCGTCTCCAGGATCTCCAGGCGCACCCAGCGCATTCCGGAATCGAAGTCGACCACGGGCGGCCGGGTGTCCAGGTGCCAGGTGCGGAGGAGGTACGCCGCGTCCCGGACGACGAAGGCGGCGTACCGCGAACGCATCAGCGCCTCGCAGGTCGGCGCGGCGGCAGTCCCGGCGTGCAGTCGTCCGCAGCAGTCGGCGTACGTGGCGGGCAGGCCGCACGGGCACGGCGAAGCCGGAGTGATCGCGGTCACCGGGGCGTTCCGGGTGCTCGCGGCGTTGGGCTGCCGGGGGCGTGTGCTGCGTCGGGACATGCGTCCATTGTGACCTGTGGCGGGCGGGTCAGTACTTCAGGGTGAACCTGCGCCGGTACTCGGTGGGGGTGAGCCCGGTACGGCGGCGCAACTGGGCGGGCAGGTTCGTCGCCGTACCGAGTCTGCCGACGCGGGTGACCTCGAGTCCGGCGACCCCGCCGAGCTGGAAGAAACCGTGGTGCATCCGCACGGTCGGGGTCCCGGCGCGGGACTCGAAGTCGTACCAGGGCACGGGCAGCTCGGGTAGCGTTGCCGAAGAGTTCGGTGGCTACGCTCATCTCGAAGGGGGCGGAACCGACCGAGACGATCATCACGACCCGATGCGAAGATTCTTGCGCCCCATTCCGTGCCTAGCACTCCCCCTTCGTGGGGCCCAGCGCCGAGGATGGGGATCATGAGCGATGACACGACGAAGGCCGGCCCGGACCCCATCCTGCTGAGCGAGGCCCTCACGACGTTCGAGACCCTGTGGAGCCCGCGGATCGTGACCCGCGTCAACGACTACGACGTACGGGTCGCGAAGGTGCGGGGCGACCATGTCTGGCACGTCCATGACGACACCGACGAGTTCTTCCTCGTCCTCGACGGCACACTGGACATCGCCCTGCGTGAGGACGGCGGCGAGCGCACGGTCACGCTCGACCGGGACGCGGTGTTCGTCGTCCCGCGCTCCACCTGGCACAAGCCGTTCTCGGCGGACGGCGCCTCGCTGCTGCTGTTCGAGCCGTCCGGTACGTCGACGGTGGGCGACCGGCACGACAACGTACCCGAGCATGTCGACGCGACGACCGGGCACGCCTTGGAGGCCCCGTAGTCCTAGCTCGGACACCAGGGAACAAGTAACCCACCGGTAGATTTCTGCGGGGCAAGACGTCCGTTTCCCTGCCGCCGTGCGCCTCGTTGGGCCGCTCGGTGAATCCCCGACAGGTCGACGACAAGGGGCGCGCGTGCGTCAGGAGTGGTCGCCGGAAGACGTGGTGGCGTGCTGGACCCTGGTGGACGGCGACCGGGACCTGGTGGCGAACAAGACCGGGCCAACCCGGCTCGGCTTCCGCCTCATGCTCAGGTTCTTCGAGATCGAGGGCCGGTTCCCGGAGTTCATCGAGGAGTTCCCGCAGCCTGCGGTCGAATACGTCGCAGAGCTGGTGAAGGTGCCGACGGCTGAGCTCGCGAAGTACGACCTGGCTGGAGCGAAGCGGCACCGGAAGCAGATCCGCGAGGTGCTTGGGTTCTGGCCGTCGACGCTCGCGGATGAGGAGCGGCTGACCGCGTGGCTGGCGGCGGAGGTTTGTCCGGTCGAGCTGGTTGAGGACCGTCAACGGGAGGCTCTGCTGGTGCGGTGCCGCGTCGCCCGGATCGAGCCGCCGGGCCCGACGCGGGTCGAGACCTCGATGCTCGCCCTGCACCTGCTCCAGAGCGGTCTCGTCCACATCAACACCCTGCTGCTGCGGCGGGTCCTCGCCGAACCGCAGTCGGCGGAGAAGTTGAGCGCGGAGGACCGGCGCGGGCTGACTGCCATGTTCTGGTCGAACATCAATCCGTACGGCACGTTCCATCTAGTGCTCTGACCTCATTGGTTCGCCAGGTTGGTGCTCGTGGCGGTTGGATGTGCGGTGAAGTCTGATGCGACCGCTGGATGCCCGGGGCGGGCCAGCCGGACTGCAAACGGTCCAGCGGGGAGTCCACCGGATCCTGCGCCACTATGGAGCCGCTCTTAGCTTAGAGTCTCCGCCAGTAGGTAGTGGCAGGAAGAACGGTTGAGCACGTTACGCCTCGGCGGTCTGGTCAGACTTGACCATGGCGTCAGCCGTCGTCAGCTCTCGATAGCCATCCGAACACCAAGAAGGACCAGCACAGTGCCGGAGACCCGCTCGAGGCGCTGGCGTACCTTGGCTCGGGAGATGATCTTCTTCATTCGGCCGACGAACCATACGTATAGTCCGTAGTAGCCGACCTCGAAGACGGCCCAGATGGCCGCCAGTCCGATCATGGTGGGCAGATGAGGGGCGCCTGCGGGCACGAACTGTGGCAGGAAGGACATTGCGAACACTGCGGCCTTGGGGTTGGCGAGGTTCAGCAGCAGGCCCGAGCGGTACGAAGCCCAGCCCGAGTGCACTGCCTGTGCATCCTGGCTCTCCTCTTTTCCCTGCTCGCCACGGGCGTCCAGCAGCGTCTTGATACCGAAGCCGACCAGAGTCACGGCACCGGCGATCCGCATGATGTCGTACGCCAACTGGGAGGCCGCGAGCAGTGCGGTGAGCCCGAGTGCCGCAATGACACCCCAGATGAAGACGCCAGTCTCGTTGCCCAGCACTGTGAGGAAACCGGCACGCCGGCTGCGCAGGGACTGTCGGATGATCAGCATCGTGCTCGGGCCCGGCGAGGCAGCGATCAGGGTGCAGGCGCCGAGAAAGGCGAAGAGGGTGCTCAGCATGCGCCCCATCGTGGAGTCCCGCTGCCGATCGTGTCCATAGGCCCCCTTGGAGGACGGGGGGCGAGACTATCGGATGCGGTAGCTGCGGGGGCGGGTATGCCAGCGGTGAGTGAACCAAGCGCGGCGGATCAGGCTGCGGACGGTGATGACGGCGGCGGCCAGGGCGAGGAAGAATGCCACGCATCGCCGGCGGCGTTCAGTGCAGCGGCGAAGCTTGCCGAAGTTGATCATCCACGAGTTCGTGCGCTCCACCACCCAGCGGTTGTTGGCCTGGATGGGCGTCTTGGCGCCTCGTTCGGCGATCTGGGCGACTACCTTCCGGGAGGCCAGGTCATCGTGGACGACGCGGTAGTCGTAGCCCGCATCCAGGCTCAGCCTGGGGTTGGGCGGCAACGGTCCGATTGTCGTCTGCAACAGGGTGAGTTGGTCTAGAGTGGCGGGCAGCAGGGTGCGGTCGGGCGTATTTGCGGGCGCCGGCTCGGTGACCAGGGGTATACCGTATCCGTCGGTTAGCTGGGAACGCTTGATGCCCTGCTTGGCCCGGTCCACCGGGCTCTTGCCCGCGCACCCGCCTCCAGTTGGGGACTTGGTGATGCAGCCATCGGCCGACAGGTGTTCCAGCCTCAGCCCGACCATGCGATCGTAGGCGGCCAGCGTCGCCAAGCGCAGAGCCTCGGCCGCCCCGGCGGCAATCCACTCTCGGCGATCGCCTGGTAGGAGCAGCCGAATCGCAGGAGCTGCAACATCTTGTCGAAGACGATCCGGTCGCTGATGCGTGGGCGATGGCAGCCCAAGGTCAGCCATGATGGCCGATCGGTTGACCTGCGCTCGACTCACACCCGGTCATTCTCCGGAGTTGCCGCCCGCAGCACCTCGCTCGCGCCCTTGGACACCGGCTCGCCGTGCGGGACGCACAGCGCTTCCACATCCAGCGACGCCAGCCGCCGGAAGGAACCACGCCGTTGCCGCGGGCGGCCGACGGGCGCCTCATGCTCGCGGTGGACGTGAGCAACTGACTGCGGCCCGATGCTCCAACGCGCCCGGACCTGCTGTTCCGCCACGTCTACGAGCGAGGCCGCAGTGTCGACAGATGATTCCCGGCTGGCCCTACTCCTTCGGTGCCGCACTGGAAACGGGACGGACGTCGTGGACCGCGATCCTGGACGCGATCCGGCTGGGTCCGGCTGACGACGCCACCGCGGTGACCGCTGATCAGCTCCGCGAGGTCGTCACCCGACTCATCCGCGCGGGCCACTGGCGGCCGGGCCAGGCGGACATCCTGATCGTCATGGACGCCGGCTACGACGTGACGCGCGTGGCCTACGTCCTGGCCGACCTCCCGGTCGAACTCGTCGACCGCCTGCGTTCGGACCGGGTCATGCTCCGTGACGCCGGCCCGCGACGCTCCACGCGACGAGGCGGGCAGCCCCGCAAGCACGGCGGTGTCCTCACTTTCGCCAAGCCGGAGTCCTGGCACGCCCCCGACCAGGCAACCACCTGTGACACCACCCGCTATGGCCGGGCCGACGCCTTCGCCTGGGACCGGATGCACCCCCGCCTGCAGGCCCGCGGCCCAGGCTCGACCACTGCGGTCTGTCGGAACTCGGCTTCACCGGCGAGATCGCCCGCAAGGGCGTGCCCGCTCCGATCCAGGCCGGCAAGAGATGGGTGGTCGAGCGCAGTCACGCGTGGACGAACGGCTACGGCGAACTCCGACGTTGCACCGAGAAGTGCAGCCAGGTCGTCGACCTCTACCTCTAACTTTCCGCCACGATCGTCACGCTCCGTATGGTCATCCGCCGCGCCACTCCGCTCTACCGCTGGGAC
>NZ_JBEZKL010000049.1:0-53022 GCF_040704695.1 Streptomyces sp. NPDC048411 | reverse complement strand
CCGGGCATCCCGGCGTGGTCGTGACCGCCCGCGTGTTTCTCGCCGCCGTTGTGCGTGAGCCATCCCTCCATGGCGCCGATCTCCGGTTTCTGTGCGTCCTCCAGACCGACCCGCCCGCATCGGCCGTCGTGGGCCTGATGCGCCGCGCCGAACGCAACGGGTTCCGCTACGGCTGGACCTTCGACTCGGCGGTGCTCTGGCAGGAACCGTTCGTCATCTACAGCCAGATCCTCGAACACACCGAACGCCTCATCGTCGGCCCGATGGTCACCAACCCGGGCACCCGCACCTGGGAGGTCACCGCCTCCACCTTTGCCACCCTCAACGACATGTACGGCAACCGCACCGTCTGCGGCATCGGCCGCGGCGACTCCGCGATGCGCGTCGCCGGACGCAAGCCCAACACCCTGGCCCGCCTCGGCGGGGCCATCGACGTCATCCGCGACCTCGCCGAGGGCCGGGAGGCGACCGTCGACGGGCAGCCGGTGCAGATTCCATGGGTGAAGGGCGGCAGACTGCCTGTCTGGATGGCCGCGTACGGTCCGAAGGCGCTCGCCCTCGCCGGACAGAAGGCCGACGGATTCATCCTGCAGCTCGCCGACCCGTTCCTCACCGAGTGGATGATCAAGGCCGTCCGGGACGCGGCGGCGGAGGCGGGCCGCGACCCGGACTCCGTGACCATCTGCGTCGCCGCCCCCGCCTACGTGGGCGACGACCTCGACCACGCCCGCGAGCAGTGCCGCTGGTTCGGCGGCATGGTCGGCAATCATGTCGCCGACCTGGTCTCCCGGTACGGCGAACACTCCGGCCTGGTACCCGAGGCACTGACCGAGTACATCGCGGGGCGTGCCGGATACGACTACAGCCACCACGGGCGCGCCGGTAATCCGGACACCGCCTTCGTCCCCGACGAGATCGTCGACCGGTTCTGCCTCCTCGGCCCCGCCGAGGCACACATCGAGAAGCTCCGGGCCCTGCGCGACCTGGGCGTCGACCAGTTCGCGGTCTACGACATGCACGATGCGCGCGAAGCGACGATCGACGCGTACGGCTCAGAGATCATCCCCGCCCTGTCCGCCTGACCCGCGCCTCCCCCCACGGCTGTACGCGCCCACTCCCCAGCCCCGCACGGCACCGCTCCCGAGCGAAGGGTTCAGCCGCCATGACGTCCACCGTCCCACCCACTCCACCGATTCCACCTCAGAACCGCATATCCGCACCGCCGGACCGGGTGGAACTCGACCCCGGAGCCGTCCCCGCCGACAACCGCTTCATCAACGAGGACCTGCTGCCCGTTCCCCTGGGGCGGCGCAACTGGACCACGTACAACTTCGCCGCCCTCTGTATCGCGCAAGAGAAAACACGAACATGGGCGTGGGGCGCTGACCTGCGGGTTCGTGGGGGTGCTCGTCAGGCGGGAGGTGCAGAGGCCGGTTCGTCCGGGTTCGGCCTGTCGCTGTGGGCTGCTGCTGTTGCATCTGGCTGAGCCGGTGCCTGCGGCCTTGGCCCCTTTTCCGCGAGCAGCATCAGGGGATGACTGTCGTCCCGTTCCGTCGTATGACCCCGAGGGCCCGGTGTCGAGCTCTCGGGGAGGTCACGTTCCCCCGCACGACACTCCGCGAACCGAGGTGGCTTCATGTCCTCCAGCGCACCGTCAATACCCGACACGTCCACGATCCAGCAGACCTATCCCGATGGCCGCGTCGCCCTCGCCGAGGGGGTCGTCCTGGACGACGCCCGGTTCGCCAACGACGACCTGGCGCCGGTGCCCGTCGAGAGACGCACCTGGGGTGTTTACAACTATTTGAGTCTTTGGGTGGGAATGGCTCATAACATTCCGTCCTGGACCCTGGCCTCCGGTCTGGTCGCGCTCGGCATGGACTGGAAGCAGGCGGTCCTCACCATCGCGCTGGCCAACCTCATCGTGCTGGTGCCGATGCTGCTCACGGGGCATGCGGGGACGAAGTACGGGATTCCGTTCCCGGTGTTCGCGCGGGCGTCGTTCGGGATGCGGGGTGCGAATCTGCCGGCGCTGATCCGGGCGGCGGTGGCGTGCGCGTGGTTCGGTATCCAGACCTGGATCGGCGGCGAGGGGATCTTCCTGCTGGCCGGGAAGCTCTTCGGCAGCGGTTGGCAGACCGCTGGTCAGGTCGCCGGTCAGCCGTGGACACTGTGGCTGTCGTTCGGCCTGTTCTGGGCGCTGGAGATCGCGGTGATCGCGCGGGGCATGGAGACCCTGCGGCGGTTCGAGAACTGGGCCGCGCCGTTCGTGATCGTGGGCGCGCTGGCGTTGCTGGTGTGGATCGCGGTGAAGGCGGGTGGGTTCGGTCCGCTGCTGTCGCAGCCGTCGGCGCTGGGGTGGGGAAGCGGTTTCTGGAAGGTGTTCTTCCCGGCTCTGATGGGCATGATCGGGTTCTGGTCCACGCTGTCGCTCAACATTCCGGACTTCACCCGTTTCGGCGGCAGCCAGCGCGCCCAGATGCGTGGTCAGGCCCTGGGTCTGCCCACCACCATGACGCTGTTCGCGCTGCTCTCGGTGCTGGTCACCTCGGGCTCGCAGGCGGTCTACGGCGTCGCGATCTGGGACCCGATCGCGCTCGCCGCGAAGATGGACAGCGTCGCGGGGACGCTCTTCGCCCTGCTCGTGGTTTTGGTCGCCACCCTGTCGGTGAACATCGCGGCCAACGTCGTCAGCCCGGCGTACGACCTCGCCAACCTGGTCCCGCGCTTCATCAACTTCCGTACCGGCGCGCTGATCACGGGCGTGGTCGGGATCGCCATCATGCCGTGGCGACTGATCGCCAACCCGCACATCTACATCTTCACCTGGCTCGGCGTCGTCGGCGGCCTGCTCGGCACCGTCGCCGGCATCCTGATCGCCGACTACTGGCTGATCCGCCGCACCCAACTCGCCCTGGCCGAGCTGTACAGCCCTGCCGGCCGCTACTGGTACACGGGTGGCTGGAACCTGCGCGCCGTCCTCGCTCTCCTCGTCGGCGGCGTCCTCGCCATCGGCGGCTCCTACTCCACTATCGACGCCAACGGCACCGCACAGGGCCCCTTCCCCGCCGACGGCCTCATCCCCGTCCTCAAACCCCTCGCCGACTACGGCTGGGCCGTCGGCCTCGCCTCCTCCCTCCTCCTCTACACCCTCCTCAACCTTGGCGAACGCACCAGGCGCTGAGAGCCCGAAACCCCGCAGCCGCCCCCGCCTCGCGGCGCCTCGCCGCGAGGCGGGGGCGTGCACGCCATCCACAGGGCGAGGACCCGGGGTGATCTCCTGCGGCAGGGGAGAGCCGGCCTTGCTGCTGTGACACCGGGGTAGGAAGCCTGTCCCCGGCGTACAGCCCGACTCGTCTGCCGCCACCTGCGAAAAGTCTCAGGAGTGGAGGGGCGGAAGACGTCTCCGGGCTGGTTTGGATCCCATGGGACAGGCCGCTGTTTCTCCAGGCTCGCGGCTCTGTAACTGCCGTCGGCATGGTGGACTCGTAATGTGTAGGTCTCGGGCTCGAATCCCGAGGTGGTTCATGCCGTAGGTTAGGCCTCTCTTGCCGACTGCCGACTGTCGACTGCCGACGTTGACCGAGTCCGGAGGCGGGCTCAGTCCTTGGCGGGCGGGGTAGGGAGGGCTTCGGCGGCGTAGGGGCGAGACTGCGCAGGCCGGTCCAGCGGGGCGACCTGACGAGAGAGGCGGTCTTTTCCATGGCTTTCGATCCACCTCGGTGGATCGAGGCTTAGATTCAGACACTCCCTCCTCGGGGTGCTGGCGATGAGCAGCGAGTACGGCACGGGGTGCATCCGCGCCCCCTGACGGCGGTGCGGGGCCGCGCCCGCGTCCTCGCAGCCAAGGCTGCTGTCGTCGCCGGGCCGCCCTGGCGGCCGGCTCGCTCGCGATCCTCGGCTCACTGCTTGCTGGCCGCCTCCTCCTCCCCGGCAACGGCTTCAGTGCCGGGTCGCTCTCCCTCGCCGAGGCCCGACGCTGCGCGTCACCGCGGGCACAGTGCTCTACATCGCCCTGCTCGCCCTGGGGGTGGCGGCGCTCGTACGGGACATGGCGGGGGCGATCACGGCCGTACTCGGCCTGTTCTACGCCTTTCCCGTCGTCACGATGATGGTCGTCGACGAGCAGTGGCGGGAGAACCTCCAGGAGCTGGCCCGCGCCTCGGTGGGACTGGCCGTCCAGGCCACGCGAAACCTGGACGCCCTGCCGATCGGCCCCTGGCCGGGCCCTCGGTGTCCTGCAGCCGCCTGGGCGGCGCCGCTGGCGGGCGCGGCGGTCTTCAGGCTGCGCGACGCGTGACATGACAGGCGCTTCGACCCTGCTGCGCGCCGTCACGAGCCCCGTTAGAATCACCAAGTGACCCGCGTTGCGGGCTAGTTTGAACGGGGGGCCAGGAAGATGGTCACGGTTTTATTCGTACACGGTACGGGCGTACGCGAGCCGTCCTACACCCAGGCGCTGAAGGGGATACGGAACGGCCTGGCCCGCGTCCGCCCCGACGTACGTGTCGAACCCTGCGACTGGGGCTCCTCACTCGGGTCGTACCTGAGGGCGGGCGGCGTATCGATACCCGGATACTCGGAGTACCTGGCAACGGCCGAGGAGGCCGGAGCCGAACCAGCGGAATCCGGGGTGGTGGCAGCCGGGCCGTACCCGCTGCCCTCCGACGGCTTCGAGGGCGGCAGCGAAACGGACGAGGACCGGCTGCGCTGGGCGATGCTGTACGCCGATCCGTTCGCCGAGCTCGGCATCTACGCCATGTCGGGGAAGCCGTCCGGTTCCGGGGCCCCCGCCCTCTTCACCCCGGGTGTGATCTCCGGTGGCGACCAGTTCCTGGGAGTGCTGTTCCGGTTGGGGGCGTCCGACGCGGTGCGTGACGCGTGGCGGGCCTTCGTGTCCAGCCCCTCAGTCACCGAGGGGGTCGCCGCCCTGCTGGCCGCCCAGGAATTGCGCCAGGCCGTCGTTGCCGTGCCCGCCGAGGGCGACGCCCTTCCCCGGCTGGCTGCCCGTGCTCTGACCGCCTGGGCGATGGCGCAGTCGCCCAGGGAGGCCGGCACGTTTCCGGTCCCGGAGCGGAACGATCTCGTGGACCTTCTCACGAACGAACTTGGTGGCGACGCCAAGGGACTGAACGACGTCCTGGTCTCCGCCCTCGGATACTCGGCACGGCTCTTCGAGCGTTCATTCGGCTCTCGGATGCTGGTGGCCCGGCGAGCCCGGCTCAGCAATCGCTCGGTGGGCTTCTTCGGTGACGTACTCAGCTATCTGACACGCGGTCAGGCGGTACGTGACCACGTGGCCGACACAATTCGGGCTCTTCCCGACCGGGGGCCTGTGGTCCTGCTCGGGCACAGCCTGGGCGGGATCATCGCTTTTGACCTGCTGGCGGCCCAAGCCTCGAACCCCGTCGCGGACATGCTGGTGACAGTAGGTTCGCAAGCGCCGCTGCTGTACGAACTGGACGCGCTGCCGTCCCTTCCCTACGGCACCGGACTGCCCGGCGCGTTCCCCCGCTGGCTCAACGTCCACGACCGCCGCGACCTGCTTTCCTACGTCGCAGCCGAGGCCTTCGGAAATGACCCGCGCATCACCGATGTGGCGGTGGACAACCGCCAGCCGGTATCCGCGGCCCACAGCTCCTATTGGGCCAACGCGTATCTCTACCGGGTCCTGGCCGATGCACTTCCCGGCTGATCGGGGAGCCCTTACCCTGGGCCCCCACCTCGATTCGAACACACGTCACGGTGCAAGAGAGGACGCGCGTGGCCACGGGAGGATTCGATGCCGTACAACACCGGGTCCTGCGTGCGGTGATCAAAGCGCTGGAGGACCCGGCGGGGCGGCTCATCAACGACAGCAGCCGGGACCTGTGGCGTCAGATGATCCACCAGCACATTTCTGGCCTGACGCCTGTGAGCTTCACCGTGACGCATCAGGAATTCGTCAGCATCGTGTACAGCTGCGCCACGTTGGACGACGGCATGGACCTCCTGGTGGAGGCCACGTGCCTGGTCACGCCCGCGCTGGAGCCGGCGCTGCTCCTCCTGCTGTCGCAGTGGAAGGCGCGGCTGGCGTTCCCGGGTCCCGACTGGGAGCCACTGCGCCGCGTGCTGGATGTTCCGGTGGCCGATTTCGGCGCCCTGGTGGACCGGGCCACCGACGGTCTGGCACGCCTGCCCGAGAACTGCGCCACGCCCTGGGAGGCATTTCTCCATCTTGCCGACCACAACGGGCGCCCCGGCGAGCTGATGCCCGCCATGGCCTTCCTGGAACACCTGTCACTCTGTCCCGAAGTGGCGTCGGGAGTAGGCGAGTTACGTACGTGGAACGACCACTTCGCCGAGCTGTGGAACATGCCGGCGCCGCTGGCTGAACTGCGGGCCGACCTCAGGGACGGCACCGACCCCCGGATCGCCGGTTCCCCTGACGTCCCGCACGCCGGTCGCGGTGGCCCGGCCAGGCCGCTGATCAGGATCTACGTCAAGGTGGAGCCGGACCGTACGCCCCACAGCGGAGCGGGCAGGCGGCGGATGGGCAGGGCGCAGCGCTACTACGTCTCCGCCTGTGTCAGATATCCGGATTCGAACGCACTCCAACGAGATCCTCACACCGAGCCGCTGGAATCAGTGACCAGATCTCAACTACCCTACGAGACAGCCAAGTTACTCACTCACATGACGCAGTTGCGCCACTCCCGCGCGGACAACGCCGCCTTGGAGATCTTTCTTCCGGCGGAGCTGCTCACCGAGCCCGTGGAGTGGTGGGACCGTGATCCCTCGCTGGGCTTTCCCAACGCTCTACTGAGCCGATACCGGGAGATCATGCTGCACAGCCTGGAGCGCGTACAGCGTCCCACCTTCCACAACGCGTGGCGCGCCCGCTGGGCGCACTGGCGGACCGGCGACGGCCAGGGCCAGATGTACGAATGCGCTCCCGAGGGGCTGACGGACGCCGAGCACCTGGCCCTGCTGGACGCGAAGATCGGGCGGGACGACGACGTGGTCGGCATGGTGCTCAGCAGGCCGCCGCACCGCGAGAGCGAATTGGGCCTGCGCGAGCTGAGTCTCGCCCTGGACCTCGGAGTGCCCATAGTCGTCTACCACCGGGCGGATCCCGCGTCAGCGGTGTTCCGGAGCATTATTCGTGAAAGCTTGGCCAATGAGGGGCTGGCACAGCTTCCCGAAAGTGCGCAACAGTGGAAGTCCGACGTTGCCGTCCGTGCCACGGTCGCAGACGAGTCAAGTGCTGTACGGGAGCGAGACGTTGACGCGATCCGTTCGATGAGCATGATCTGGGACGACCCCGAGCATCTTCTTGAGGGCGGGCAGAACGCTCCCGCCACCTTTGTAGGGGGGACCGAGTGAACGCGGCGGACAACGACGGCTGGCTCTACCGGGGCACCGGAGACCCATTACCGGACGAGGCGTACGAGAAGCGCACCTGGCCCAAGGGGCCGCCCTGGCGCACCTTCCGCAGCACGGCGACCATGCCTCAGCCACCGGACGACGACGAGGCCGACCGCCGGCTCGGCCCGCCCGGGCGTCGGCGCGTCCCTCGCGCCGAGGAGCTTCGCCTGGTCAACGCCGCGCTCCTGCTCCGCAGGCCCCTGTTGGTCACCGGCCGGCCAGGAGTGGGAAAATCGGGCCTCGCCTACCGGATCGCCCGGGAGCTGCGGCTCGGACGTGTGTTGCACTGGCCCGTCACCAGCCGGACGACGCTGACCTCCGGTCTGTACGAGTACGACGCCATCGGACGCGCGCAGGCCACGCAGGACGCCGCCGAAAGCACCGGACGGCCCAGCATCGGCAACTACGTCCAGCTGGGGCCGCTGGGCACGGGAATGCTCCCCTACCGGCTGCCGCGAGTGGTGCTCATCGACGAGATCGACAAGTGCGACGCCGATCTGCCCAATGACCTTCTGACCCTGTTCGAGGACGCCTGGTTCGAAGTACCACCCCTCGTACGGGTGAAGCAGACGGAAGCAACGACCACCGTCCATACGGCTGATCCCGGCCACAGCGCGGTGGTCGAAAACGGAGTGGTCAGGGCTCACGTCTTCCCTGTCGTCGTCATGACCTCGAATGGTGAACGCGAGTTCCCCGAAGCGTTTATGCGGCGCTGTCTGCGGCTCAACATTCCGGACCCCGACGCGGAGACACTGGGAGACCTCGTCTCCGGACATTTCGGAGAACTCCTCGGCGACAGCCAGGACGCGCTGATCCGTGATTTTCTCCGACGGAGCTCGCGGATGGGCGGGCTGGCCGCCGATCAGCTGCTGAATGCCGCGCATTTGGCGACATCGGGCCTCTACCAGCAGGACGGAAGCGACGCCAACGAGTGGCAATCGGTCCTCGCCGCTATTTGGCACCCGCTGGGCGGTGAAGGGGCGGATTCGGGGTGACCGGGGAATCTTCGAGGGCCGGAGGCACTGGTGCGCAGCACCGCCGCGACGGCCCGATGAGCCCGCCTGACGGCGGACCGCTGCCTCTCACTGGTCTGTACCCATGGGAAGTGGCCGACTCGTTATGGCTGGCGGCGAACCATCCTGGGCTGGCCACCGACGAGGACCTGGCGGACACCGGTCGTGAGGACGCCGAGTCATCGGAGCCTGTCCCCGCGCAGCAGGACGACGACCGGGTGACTGAGCCGGAGCAGCCGGATCGGGACGAGGAGCCGCAGCCGGAACAGCAGCGGCCTCCGGGGCCCGAACCGCTGCCGCGTTCCGCACGGGACGACGGACCGCCACCCGTCGCCGGGCCGGGTACGAGGGACACCCTCGCGCCGACGGCCGAACTGCCCTCGGCCTTGCAGCCGCGGACCGCCGTCGGCCCCGGCGCAGGTGACCGCCCCCGGCGCGACCGCCTGAGCCTCGGTCGTGCGCTGCGTCCGCTGCGCTCCTTCGTCGCCTCCGCCCACTCCGACGTCCTGGACGAGTCGGCGACGGCGGAACGGATCGCAGTCGCCCCGCATCTGCCACCGGTGCTCACGCCCGAGCCGGAGCGGCAACGGAGCGCCGTCCTGGTGGTCGACAGTGCCCCGCACATGACCATGTGGCGGCCGGCAGTGAAGCACTTCCGGACGATGCTGAGCCGGCACGGCGGGATGCGCGACGTGAAGATGATGACGCTCGACACCGCTGATGCCGCGCGTGCGCTGCTGCGCGGCCACGGGCAGGCGTCGCACCCGCAGCCGCCGCGCGGCCTCGTCGACCCGACGGCGCGGCAGATCGTTTTCCTGGTGACGGACGGGGTCGCGCCCGCCTGGCGTTCCGGGGCCGCGCAGCGACTGGCCGCTCTCTGGGGGAAGTTCCAGCCCGTGGTGGTGCTCCAGCTGCTGCCACAGCGCCTGTGGCCCAGCACGGGACTCTTTCCGGTACGGGTGAGACTCCGTGCCCAAGGGCCCTGGTCGGCCAATGCGCAGGTGCACTGGGAGCCCGCCGAGCCGCTTGCCGCATCGCTCCCGCGCGATCCCTCCGATCAGGTCGTCCTCGTCCCGGTGCTGGAACTGGGCGCCGAGTGGCTCGGTCCGTGGGCCCGGTTCGTCGCGGGAACCACGCCGCGCTGGGCGGATATGGCGGCGATCCTCACCAGTACCCGGCCGCTGCCCTCTCCCGCGCCGTCACCCGTTCAGGGGCTGACCGCCGCCGAATTGGTTGCGCGGTTCCGCACCAGGGCTTCGGCGGAGGCGTTCGCGCTGGCCACGCGCCTGGCTGCGGTACAGCTGGACCTGGAAACCATGTCCGAGGTGAAGCGGCAGGTCATGCCGCGCGCCTCGCGAGCGCATCTGGCGGAGCTGCTGATCAGCCCATTGGTCGATCCGCTGCCCGGGTGTGACGGAGAATCCTACGTATTCGTTGACGGTGCCCGCGAGGAATTACTCGCTGCAGGCAGCAGAACGGCCACTGCAAGAGCACTGAAAAAGGCGGCAGAGTTTTTGGCCCCGCGTAATGAGGCGGCGCGTGAGCTCCTCGGCTACTTACATGATTCCAAAGAGTCGCCGCATCGTGAGGAAGCGCTCACGACAGTCGAGTCGACTACGGAGAACCTTCGCTTCCGGCAGGCCGAACATGCGGCGCTGCAGGCGATTTCCGGAAACCATCTCCACCGCGCCCGGCGTCTTGGCGAGCACATCGGGGCCGGTCCGCCGACCCCTGCGAACACGCCCCGATCCGAGGCCCGGCGCAACGCTTCGCGGCCTTCTCCCGATGAGACACTCCCCGATGACACCGACAGTAAGATCCCCACCCCTGGAGGCCCACAAGTGAGTACGGTCCGCCCCTCGGTAGAGAGCCCGGCCTCAGCACCCCCGGCCGGAGGCGGTGCGCGACTGCCTATGCCCACCGTCTGGGGCAACATGCCGCCGAGGAACCTCGTATTCACCGGACGCGAAGAATTGCTCATCAACCTGGAACGCGGTCTGCAGGACGGCCCGACCGCGGTGCTCCCGCATGCACTGCATGGAATGGGCGGTGTCGGGAAGTCGCAACTCGCACTCGAATACGTATACCGGCACGCCGCCGAATACGAAGTGGTCTGCTGGATCCCGGCAGAACGGCCCACACAAATTCAGCAGGCGTTTGTCGAACTGGCCCGGCGACTCCACCTTCCGGTGAGCAGCGAGGCGATTACCGCAGTGCCGGCCGTCTTGGAGGCGCTGCGCATCGGAAACCCGTACGGTAAATGGCTTCTGGTGTTCGATAATGCCGAAAGTCCGGCAGCGGTGCAGGAATACTTCCCGAGCACGCCTGCGGGCGGACCGGTAGGCTCCGTAATCGTGACATCGCGTAATCCCCAGTGGAACACATTGGCCCACCCGTTGGAAGTCGATGTGTTCGAGCGGGAAGAAAGCATCCAGCTGCTCCGGCGGCGCAACCCCGATCTGTCCACCGAGGATGCGGACATGCTCGCCGAGGTCCTCGGCGACCTGCCGCTCGCGGTGGAGCAGGCATCGGCGTGGCGCGCCGAGACCGGCATGCCTCCGGCCGAATATCTGAGGGTGTTCGAAGAAAAGAGCGCTGAGCTGATGGCGGTGTCCCCCCCGACTCAGTACGAGAAGACCGTCGCCACCGCGTGGAACGTCTCCCTCGACCACGTCGAAGGGAAGAACGCCGGGGCCATCCAACTCCTGGAACTCTGCGCCTATTTCGCGCCGGAACCAGTCTCCAGGCAGTTCTTCACCAACGCGGTTTCCGAGCCGATCGCCCCGGAGCTGGACCGGATCTTCACCGACCCGATCCGGCTCAGCCGGGCCATCCGCGAGATCAGCCGCTACTCCCTGGCGAAGATCGACCACCGCACCAACTCGATCCAGATGCACCGGCTGGTCCAGGCGGTGCTCGAAGCGCGCATGGCGGAGGAGCAACGCCGTACATTCCGGCACGGAGCGCACCTGCTCCTCGCGGCGAACGCCCCCAGCGACCCGCGTGCCCCGCAGAACTGGACGCGTTTCGGTGAGCTCTACCCGCATGTCATCGCCTCCCAGGCGTCGCTTTCGCCCAACCGCAATGTGCGCCAGATGGTCTACAACGTCGCGGAATACCTCTTCTACTGGGGCGATCACGAGGCGGCGTTGGACTTCTCCAGCGAGACGTACGAGAACTGGTGCCGGCTCTTCGGCGAGGACGACCAGCAGACGTTGATCCTGGGTCGGCATGTGCGTTACATCATGTGGACGATGGGCCGCTATCCGCAGGCCGCGGCCCTGGGGGAGCGCATGCTCGCCACGCTGGAGGAGGCCGGCCCGGATCTCGAGGAGGAGTACCTGCGCGTCAAGGGCCAGGTGTCCGGTGACCGCAGAGCGCGCGGGGACTACCGAGGCGCGCTGGAGTTCGACGAGGAGGTCTACGCGCGGGCCGTCAGATCGTACGGCGACGAGGACCCCGAGACCCTGCTCCATGCCCACAACCTCGCGGTGACCCGGCGCTGCAACGGCCTCTTCCGCGAAGCGCGGGACCTGGACGAGGCGAGCTGGCGCACCAAGGTGCAGATGTTCGGCGCGGACGCGCCCACCACTCTCAACTCGGAGGTCTCACTCACCCTGGACAAGCAGGAACTCGGGGAGTACGCCGCGTCGGAGAAGGCCTGCGAGGACGCGGTCGACACCTTCCGCGGTACGTTCGGCGACCTCCACCCGTCCGCACTGCGGGCGGTGGCGAGGCTCGGGGTGGCGCAGCGCAAGGCGGGCCATCACGAGGCTGCGCAGGCCAGCACGGAGATGGCCCGGACCGCGCTCATCGACCGGTACGGCGAGCGCAGCCCCGACGGCTTGCAGGCTTCGCTCAACCTCTCCATCGACCTGCGGCAGAGCGGGAAGCTCCCGGAGGCGCTGAAGCTGGGGGAGCGAACCCGGGCGTTGTACGCGGAGGTATTCGGCAAGGACCATCCGCACACTGTCGCGGCCGATGCCAATCTCGCTGTCACGCTGCGGCTGCTCGACCGGGTGGATGAGGCGCGGAAGCTGAACGAGTCGGCACTGACCCGTTTCCGGGCACCGCTCGGCGACACACACCCGCACACATTGATCTGCGCGATCAACCTGGCCAACGATCTCTTCGCCCAGGGAGATGCTGCCGCGGCTCTGGAACTCGACCGGAAGACGACGGCAGCGCTGATCGAGAAGTTCGGCGAATCCCACCCCACTGTGCTTGTGCTGCGTGGCAATACCGCGTCGGACCTGAGGGCGCTGGGCCGTACCGGGGAGGCGGAGGAACTGCACCGGAATGCTGTGGACGCGATCAACGAGCAGTTGGGACCGGATCACCGGGCCAGTGCTGACACGCTCGCCTGGCGCCGGGCCAATTGCGACGTCGACCCCATGCCGATCTAACAGGTGCCGGGCGGACCGGCATCGCCCTGGCCGAGCCAACTGGCCAGGACGATCGGGTCCGGCGTCCGCTGTGACATCCGCCGGGCGGCACCGTAAACGCCCGCGACCATTTCGGGCACCGCCGTCAGGGCCTTGACGGCCTCCGGAGCATGGCCGGCGTCCGCCAGGGCCAGCCCCAGACCCGTCCATGCCCCAGGGCCGGCGGATGCGCTCTGGATGTCCTGTGAGTAGAGGCGCCGCGCAGCGGCGAACTCGGCGCAGGCCCAGAGGACATCGGCCGGCCCGGCCCCGGGCACGTGGTCACCCTGGCTGCCGCGCATTTTGTCGAGTGCCGCCGGGTCGGCGAGGCCGACGCGCACCAGCATGGCGCGGGCGTCGAGGTGCCGCGCCCCGGATTCCTGGATCTCCGGGTGCGGACGAGGTGGCAGCGCGGGCGGTTGCTTCCGGCCCGCGCACCAGGCGGCCGCCAGCCGCCCCACGTCGTCCGGATGAGGCCGCACATGGGCCAGCTTCCACGTCGCCCGGTGATCGGCGGCCATCCGGCGGGCCATCGTCACCTCGGAGCCTTCACCGGTCCGGTCGTGCAGCCGGACGACGGCCCCGAGCAGGTCCTGTAACGCGTCACGCCCCAGCGCGGCCAGCGCGGGGTCGGTGGCCAGATCCGGCACGACGTCGGCCAGCTGGCCGAGCCACAGGGCACTTTCAAAGCGGGCGAGGCTGCTGACGTGTCCGGTGAGTTGCACGGCGCAAGCACTCCAGAACCGCGCTACCGCCGTGAAGGCGTAGGCGCCCTGCAGCATTCCCCCGAGCGGTCGGGGGTCATCGCGCCAGGGAGCGTAGTACAGCCGCTGCACCGCGCCCGGGGGCGCGGGCTCGTGGAGCGGGTACAGATGCATCAGCGCGCTGAGCTTGCTGTGCTGGAGTTCGTGCACCAGCGTGGCCGCGCAGAGGGGCGCCGTATCCGGCATGGACAATGCCAGCCCGCCGACGCCGTGCCCGCTGCTGACGCTGCGTACCCGTAACCGCTCGTGGGCCGGCATCGGCTGGAGGGAGCGCAGCAGCACAGCGGCCGCGTCGGCCGTCGGCGGATCCATGGTGGTCAACAGCCCGTACGCGTCTTGCAGCAGTCTGCTCCAGGAGTCGTACGCGCTCTGCGTCAGCCGCTTGGCTGCACCGTCCGGCAGCGGGGCGAGCCGGTGGTGGCCGAGGTCGTCCAGCGTGATCCGGCGGGAAGCGCCTGCGCCGAGAGCCGGCCGACGCTGGGGCAGCCAACCACGCGCCGGGTGCTCCGGGCCGGAGGGCAGACGCAGATGGCCGTATCCGCCGATGAGAGTGAGCCGGCCGCACACCGATCGGACCTCTGCCACGCTCCAGGTGTTCCGCTGCCGGTGCACCGAGGGCAGCAGCGCCAGTCCCATCGTGGGCAGCCAGACCCTCTCCTGGAGGGCAGGGACGGGAAAGCTGAAGGTGAGGCCCGCCCGTGCCGCGGCCACGGCGGCCAGGGTGTGCAGATGTCCTGCCTCTGCCCACAAAGGGGTCTCGGCACGGCCGGCGGAGCGCAGCCGGGTCAACAGCCGGGTCAGCCACAGCCCGGTTTCCGGAAGGAGGAGCAATTCCTCCACCGCTGCCGGATTCTGGCGCTGTGCCGCGGCGAGTAGGTCCCAGGCCCGCTGGGCAGCAGGGAGCCGACCGGTCACCCCGGCCAGAGGGCTGAGAGCATCCATCAGCAGATCGAACAACAGCAGGCGGTGGCTGTACTCGGCTCGCGACAGCGCAGCGAGCGTGGCGGGACTGCCGTCGCCGCGCGCGAGTTCACGGAATTGCTGGGGCGTCAGTGAATGCCGCGACTCCGCTTCGTGCAGTGAGTCAGGGCGCATACGCTCCCTCTGCCTTGGCACCGGATCGGGACGGACCGGGGATGTCAGACGGTCCAGCTGTTCTCCCCGCCGGGGGACAGGCTTCTGGCCGACCGCCCGACTTCTTCCAGCAGCCGCTTCTTGGCGGCCGCTCTGTCGTCGTTCGATCGAGAGCGCAACGCCTCCAGGGACGTACCAGTGAGATCAGGCAGATCCGATATGGCGGCGCTTTTCGGCTTTACCACTGCCGTGAGACCTCCCCCAAGTCAGTGCGATGCGATGTTCGACCCGCACCTACATGATGTCCTATGCATGCGCTGCTGGAAACATGCTCAACCGGTCAGCCTGCGCCATCACAGGCTTGAAATGGCTGAATCACGAAGCGTCAATTCGCGTCGAGATGAGGCGGAGTAAACCACTCCGGATAACTCCGGAAGACTTCCAGGAGATCGTCGAGCGCAGTCGTACCAGGATCAACCAGGGACACCGCCGACCACAAGTGCGTCAATCCGTCACCAAATGTCAGACAGGTTTCGACGAGATCCAGGATCTCCAGGAGCATTACCCCTGATCTGGCGACACTTCCCGCTATCTCATCAGGAAGCAAGCCAATGACCTGACTACGCGACTCCGGCTGCCGCATCACCCCCACCGCGGCCAATGCGTCGCGCAGACGACGTTTGTCGGACAGATCGAGTCTCCGCCCCGGAATCTTCCGCCTCACGGCGGTCCGCCCGGCCTCCCCGTCCCCTTCGAACCAGAGAGAGGTGGTAGTCCCGAACCGGCTGCGCAGCGCATCGGCCAGTGGCCGGGGAGACCGCCACCAGTCGGGGTGCTCGCGCAGCATCCGCAGAGCCTCGGCACTGAACACACCCGAGCGCATTCCATTGCGCGTCGCCTCACCGGGACCACAGGCGAACAGCACGTACTGATCGGCCTGCTGACGTGGAGTCGAACGCGGTATGGGGTCGGGCCGCAGGGCCCCAGCCGTCGTCGCCGGGTCAGCGTACGTCTGGCAGGCGTCGAACAGCCAAAGCTGGCGCGGATGTCCCGGTGCGCCGTCCGACCGGTACATAGCAAGCACCGCCTCGACGTCCAGACCACGCAGATCCCGGTGGACCGCATCCGCAAAAAGCAGTCGGCGGCTGCGATCGGCGTCGATGAGGCCATGCCCGGACCAGGCGACGAACAGCCAGTCAGTCCGCTCGTCCGCCAGCTCCCGGGTCAGCACCTGGTGCACGGTGTTCCGGTCGGCCGGGCGGTACGGCAGACCGAAGCCGTCGGCGAGTTCGCGGTTGCGCTCGAGCGGAGAGAGCAACAGGGTCAGCGACTCGTCCCTCACTCCGAGCTCCCGCAGCCAGCGCGCGTACCCCAGCGCGTCGTGCACCGGCCCGTCGAGGTTCCAGACCGACCCCGCCTCGTAAGACTCCACCCCGACCACGAGCGCCCGCATCCACATCTCCCGTCGCCTTACCCACAGCCATTGTGGGCCAACAGCAGGACCCGGCGCAGCAGTCGGGACTCGTCCGCGCAGTACGCGTCCCGCGCCGGGAGCTCGCCCGCCGTGAGGAGGGTGGTGACCCCGTGGCCGCCGCAGGCGTTGCCGTCGCCGAGGTCGTCATCCAGCCGAGGCCGCTCGATCGACGTCCGGGGCACGGCGGCTCCACGAAGTCCCACTCGGCATCGGTCAGTTCATGGCGGCGTATCACCCGTCCGTGATCCACCAGCCGAGATCACATTGACGACAGACTCCAGCGGTGGTCGGGTGGCGGACTCAGCCCTGTGGGTCGGGATGGCCCACAACATCCCGTCGTGGCTGCTCGCCTCCGGTCTCGTCGCCCTCGGCATGGACTGGAAGCAGGCCGTCTTCACCATCGCGCTGGCCAACCTGATCGTGCTCGGGCCGATGCTGCTGACCGGCCACGCCGGACCCAAGTACGGCATCCCGTTCCCCGTGCTGGCCCGCGCCTCCTTCGGTCTGCGCGGCGCCAACCTGCCCGCGCTGATCCGGGCCGCGGTGGCCTGCGCATGGTTCGGCATCCAGACCTGGATCGGGGGCGTCGGCATCTTCACCCTGCTCGGGAAAATTTTCGGCGGCTGGGCGAGCGCCTCCGAGATCGGCGGACAGCCCTGGACGCTCTGGCTCTGCTTCGCCCTCTTCTGGGCAGTCGAACTCGCCATCATCTACCGGGGGATGGACACCCTGCGGCGGTTCGAGAACTGGGCGGCGCCGTTCGTCATCGTCGGCGCCCTGGTGCTGTTGGTCTGGGTCGCCGTTAAGGCCGGCGGCTTCGGCCCGCTGCTCGACCAGCCCTCGAAGCTCGGCTGGGGCGCGGACTTCTGGCCGGTCTTCTTCCCCTCCCTGATGGGCATGATCGCCTTCTGGGCCACGCTCTCCCTGAACATCCCCGACTTCACCCGCTTCGGCGCCGGCCAGCGCGCCCAGATCTGGGGCCAGACGCTGGGCCTGCCGACCACGATGACGCTCTTCGCGCTCCTGTCGGTCCTGGTCACCTCCGGCTCGCAGGCCGTCTACGGAGTGGCGATCTGGGATCCGGTCGAGCTCGTCGCCAGGACGGACAACGTCTTCGGACTGCTCTACGCCCTGGTGACCGTGCTGATCGCGACGATCTCCGTGAACATCGCGGCGAACGTGGTGTCGCCCGCGTACGACCTGGCCAATCTCGCACCCAAACTCATCAACTTCCGTACGGGCGCGCTGATCACGGGTGTCGTCGGTGTCCTGATCATGCCGTGGAAGCTCACCGAGACCCCGGAGCTGTACATCTTCACCTGGCTCGGCCTGGTCGGCGGTCTGCTCGGTACGGTGGCCGGCATCCTGATCGCCGACTACTGGATCGTGCGGCGCACCGTCCTCGACCTCGCCGACCTCTACCGCCCCGGCGGCCGCTACTGGTACACGGACGGCTGGAACTGGCGCGCCGTCGGTGCCTTCGCGGTCGGCGGCGTCCTGGCCATCGGCGGATCCCATTCCGCTCCCGGCAAGGGCCCGTTCCCGGCTGACGGTCTGATCCCGTTCCTGAAGCCCCTGGCCGACTACGGCTGGGCGGTCGGGCTGGGGTCGTCACTGCTGCTGTACGTGCTGCTCAGCGGCTGGTCCGAGGTCACAGCGGCTGCTGGGAACGGCTCAGCGGCGCTCTGATGTCGAGCGTCTCGGCCGGCGGCGGCGCGGCCGTGGGCACCGGCTTGTCGAATGCCGAGAAGCCCACGGTCGGGTTCGCCTTCGGCCGAGACGCCCTGCACGTCGATCCTCCGCGGATACGGCCTGCCTGTGGTCGCGACGTACGTCGTCAGCGCCCGGGCCGGGACGGCCGCCCACCTGCGTACACAGGGTGAGGTCCAGCCCTGTTTTCTGCAACGGGCGGTGGGGGATGGTGTCGGGGCACCCAGTCCGGCACCAGGAAGAGGACAGGCGAACGATGAAGCTGTGCAGGGGGAGTCTGTCCGGGCCCGTGCTGCGGGGCGCCGTTGTCGCAGGTATGACCGCGGCGCTCGCGACGGCCGCCACCGCCGTGACACCCATGGCGACGCCGCCCGGCCTGTCCTGCGACACGGGAAAGCACCGGATCGACGACCACACGGGATACGCGCTGTGCCGGAACAACGGCACCACGACGCAGACCTTCTGGGTGCACCTGGTCTGCGGCTGGTCGCCGGACGTGGACGGTGAACACGTCACCCTCAACCCGGGCCAGTCCGGCCAGTCCACCGCACACTGTGCGGGCATCGGCACCGGGATCGGCAAGATCAGCGTCCGACCGTAGGGCAGCCCGCCGGGGCCGGCGTGTGCGAGCGCGGTAGCGGTGTCGGCAGTCCTGGGCCGACCGGTCCGTCACCGCGCGGCTGCCCGGATCCGCCGTCTGCGGTATGTCCGCGCCCAGGGCGAGGCCTCGATCTTCACCCGTATGACGGGGAAGCCCGCCGCCCGTGGTTCGGCCGAACGGAGCAGGGCGGCGGTCCGCCGCTCGGTGAGGGTGCCGCGCCCGGTCCCGGTCAGCAGCACCGTGAGGTGCGTCTCGAACTCTCCGGCGAACTCTGCTTCCACAGGCCCCACCTCAGCTGTTCGGTTCTGTCCACTCCTGCCGGAGAAACCAGCAAGCGGAACTGACACTCCCCGTTGAACGGTTGAGTGGACCGGCCACTACTCGTTACCCTCCAGTAAGTTCGCTTGGGCGGACAGATTCGGAAGGCGCGGGCACGCGCCGAAATCCGGGAGGCGTACAGGCCATGTCCTCAGCAGAGTTCACGGATTCGACCGGACTGGCGGACAGCGCACGCGAGCTGGCCGACGGCCGGACCACCTCGACCCAGCAGGTGTCCGCCGCCCTCGAACGCATCGAAGCGAGCCAGAGCACCCTCAACGCCTTCCGGCACCTGCGTGCCACCGAAGCGCTCGCCGAGGCCGCCGAAGCCGACCGGCGTCTCGCCGCGGGGGAGCGGCTGCCCCTGCTCGGGGTGCCGGTCGCCGTCAAGGACGACACCGATATCGCCGGAATGCCCACCTACTTCGGCTGCCGCGGCGACCTGCCCGCGGCCACCGCCGACAGCGAGGTCGTCCGCCGGCTTCGCGCCGCCGGGGCCGTGATCGTCGGGAAGACCAACTCCTGCGAGCTCGGACAGTGGCCCTTCACCGAAGGACCCGCCTTCGGTGCCACCCGTAACCCGTGGAACACCGACCACACGCCCGGCGGCTCGTCCGGCGGTTCCGCCGCGGCCGTGGCCGCCGGGCTGGTGCCCGCCGCCCTCGGTTCGGATGGCGCCGGCTCCGTCCGTATCCCGGCTGCCTGGACCCATCTCGTCGGCATCAAACCGCAGCGCGGCCGGATCTCGGTCCACCCGCACCACGACGCCTTCCAGGGCCTCACCGTCAACGGACCGCTGGCCCGCACCGTCGCCGACGCCGCTCTGCTGCTCGACGCGGCCGCCGGACCTCACCCCGACGACCTGCACCGGCCCCCACCCGTCGCTGCCTCCGCCGCAGCCGGCCGCGACCCCGGCCGGCTGCGGATCGCCCTCGCGTGGCAGCCCCCGCTCACCCTCACCCGTACCGCCCCCCACCCCGATGTACGACGGGCTGTCACCGCACTCGCCGAGGCACTCGCCCGGCTCGGCCATCAGGTCGAGGAGGCCAGGCCCCGTTACGGGCTCATCGGTCTCGGCTTCGTCCCCCGTGCCACGGCCGGGATCGCCGAACTTGCCGCGCTCCACCCCGAACCCACCCTCCTCGACCCGCGCACCCGCAGCGCCCTGCGCACCGGCACCCGGCTCGGGGGCCGGGCGGTGCGGGCGGCCCGGGCCCGGGAGGTGCGCCAGCAGCGCAGGATCGGTGCGCTGTTCCACGCGCCCCGGGTGGGAGCCCGGTTCGACGTACTGCTCACCCCGACGACCGCCGCGCCCCCACCCCGGATCGGTACATTCGACGGCTTGAGCGCCTGGCGCACCGATGTGGCGATCACCGAGGCGTGCCCGTACGCCTGGCCGTGGAACGTGCTGGGCTGGCCCGGCATCAATGTGCCGGCCGGCTTCACCGCCGACGGGCTCCCTATCGGTGCCCAGCTGCTCGGCCCCTCCCGCAGCGAGGAGCTGCTGATCTCCCTCGCCGCCCAGCTGGAGGCCGATCAGCGCTGGTACGAGCACCGGCCGCCGGCCTTTGCGGGCGCTTGACGCCCCGCGGGGCGCGCCGGGCGACGATGCGGGTCGAGGGCTCGCTGCCGCAGCCGATGTCGACGATCCGGTCCTCCGCGCCGATCGCCGCGGCGTCGAACAGCGGCTCGTCGAAGTGGGCCGGCATGGCGTTGTAGCGGTCGGGATGGTCGGCCCAGTGCAGGCCGATCGATCCGTTCCACGCGTCGGTGACGGTCATGCGTGCTCCTCGGTCCTTGCGGTCAGGGTGGCCTCGACGCGTTCGACGGCGCAGATCGCGCCGAACGCGATCAGATGAACCAAGCAGTGATCGGTGAACGGCGGCGCCAGCCAGGCCGCCACGTCCTCGTCCGTGATCCGGTACGGTGCACGCGCCGCGAGCAGCGCAAGCCGTGCTCCCGGCCGCTCCGTCCGGCTCGGCAGCTCCTCGCCGTGCAGGGGGAGCGGGGCGACGCCGTCCCAGGCCGCCACCGATGCCCGTACCAGCGCGGCGTCATCGTCGCTGAGCAGTTCCGCGCCCAGGTGCGCCGCCGCTCGCAGCGCGCCGAACGCCGTGCCGATCGGGGTGTCCGCCGCCCACTCGGGCGCCGGCCCCTCCGTCTCGAGCAGGGCCAGGCTCTCGCCGGGGACAAGTTCACGGCGGACCGTACGGGCCAGCGAGCGGCCCGCCACGCTCCGTACCAAGCGGTACTTCTCGGCGCCCCCGGGCAACATGGTCTCGGTCAGCAGGGAAGACACGATCCGGTTGATGAAGTGGAACACCAGCGCGGTCCCGATGTACTCCGGTGCCTGCCCGGACGGGAACGGCTGCGGCGTGCTCATGTCCTTGCCCCACGCCAGCAGTTGACGGTGTCCGGGGTCCTCGGGCTGCTCGCCGCGGGTGATTCTCTCGGCCAGGACGTGGTCGCCGGTGGCATGCAGGAGCACCGTGTGCGCGGTGACGCAGAACGGGCAGCGGTTGGCGAGCGAGACCCCCGCCGCCACCACCTCCTTTCCGGTGCGCGACGCCTGCCCGGCCAGCAGGGACTCCCGCATGACGGCCCAGGTGCCGGCCAGCAGGGGCGGCGCGGCGGACAGCACGACAAAGGTCGCGGCTCGGTCGATACCGAAGTCGGTGGCCAGCTGTGCGTACACATCGGCGACCACTCCGGTCGCCGACTTCGGCGGTTCGGGTGAGGTGTATCGAAAAGGTCCGGTCATGGAGACGATGCTCACCCGTCGAACGGTGCCCGGTCGTCGTACGGCCGAAGGCAGTTGAGGATGGTCCCGGCCGACCGGCGGTGGCCGCGGCTACTGCCCCAGGAGTAGCGCGGAGTCCGTCCCGCAGGATGATGACCAGGCTGTTGCGGCGGAGTTAGGGTGCGGCTCATGCAGGGGGACATCGACCGGCGGACTCACCTGCTGGACACCGTACTCGCCGTCGCGATCGGCGCGGCGGTCCTCACCGCTGCCTACGCCGCCTCGAGGCCGGACACGCTCGACCTGCTGCTCGTCGCGGTCGCCACCCTGGCACTCGCCGGGCACCGGCGGGCGCCGCGCGCCGTGCTCGCCGTCACCACCGTCTCCATGCTGGGGTACGTCGTGCACGCCCACCCCGGAAGCTGGGCGGCGTTCCCCGTGCTGGCCGCCGTGCATGCTGCGGCACGCAGTGGACACCGCGTGTGGGGCATCGCCGCGGGTGCCCTCTTCCTCACCGGGTACTTCACGGTCCTGATCGTCGCCGCACCGAACGCACAGGACACCGTCGAGCGCACCCTGCTGCTGCTCGGTTGGTTCCTCTGCGCCGGGGTCACCGGACTCATCGACAAGAACTGGCAGGCGTATCTCCGCCAGACCGAGCAGCGGGCGCTCGACGCCGAACGCAGCCGCGACGAGGCGGCGCTGCGCCGGGCCGGGGAGGAGCGGCTGCGGATCGCCCGGGAGCTGCACGACTCGCTGACCCACTCCATCTCGATCGTCAAGCTCCAGGCTGGAGTTGCCGTTCACCTGGCCCGCAAGCGGGGCAGCGAGGTGGAGCCCGCGCTGCTCGCGATCCAGGAGGCGAGCGGCGAAGCGATGCGGGAGCTGAGGGCGACCCTGGAGGTGCTTCGCACCGATGTGGTCGAGCCGGGCACGGGGCTGGACCGCATCGACGAGTTGGCCGAGCGGGCCCGCACCGCGGGCATCGCACTGTCCGTCACCGTCACCGGCCTCGAACGCACCCTGCCGTCGGACGTCGACCGGGCCGCCTACCGCATCGTGCAGGAAGCACTCACCAATGTGGCCCGGCACGCCGACCGCGCCCCGACGACCGTCGAACTCATCTACGGAGACCACGTGTTGACCGTGAGCGTCGACGATCAGGGTCTCTGCGCCCCCGGCGACTCCGTCACCCCGGGCACCGGCCTCACCGGCATGGGCGAGCGTGTCAGGGCCCTCGGTGGCACCCTCGCCGCCGCGCCACGCCCGGGTGGCGGCTTCTCCGTACGTGCCGAACTGCCCCTGCGGACAATGGGAACCGCGCCATGAATCACCAGGACACGATCCGGGTGCTGATCGTCGACGACCAGGCCCTGATGCGCGCCGGATTCCGCGCCCTGCTGGACGCCGAGGACGGCATCGAAGTGATCGGCGAGGCGGCCGACGGCCGTCAGGGAGTGGAACTCGCCCGCCACCACACCCCGGACGTCGCCCTCGTCGATGTACAGATGCCCGTGATGGGCGGCATCGAGGCCACCCGCGAGATCGCCGCCGACCCGCTGCTGGCCGGTGTCCACGTCGTCATCCTCACCAACTACGGGCTCGACGAGTACGTCTTCGACGCGCTGCGCGCCGGGGCCGCCGGGTTCCTTCTCAAGGACACCGAGCCCGCCGAACTCCTCCAGGCCATCCGCGTCGCGGCCCGCGGCGACGCGCTGCTGTCGCCCGCCATCACCCGCCGGCTGATCGGCGAGTTCGTCTCCCGTCCGCCCGACCGGGCCACGGCCCCCGGCTTCGAGACCCTGACCCGCCGCGAACGCGAGGTGAGCGCGCTGGCCGCACGGGGGCTGACCAACGAGGAGATCGCCGCCCACATGGTGATCAGCCCGTTCACCGCGAAGACCCATGTCAGCCGGGCGATGACGAAGCTGGGCGCCCGTGACCGGGCCCAACTCGTCGTCTTCGCCTACGAGTCGGGTCTCGTCGTGCCGCGGGACCCGCACCTCTGAGACGTTCCGGGGCGCCCGACACAATCACCGTCCCGGAAGCCCGCGCGGCCGGTGGCCGATCTCACGGAGCAGTGCTTCCCGGCCCGGTAAGGGCAGCCGCCCGCCGGCACCGAGGCAGGTCTCCAACGCGCATCTTCTCCATGAGCCCTTACGAAACGCGTGCTGTCCACTCCGCACTGCTGTATTTGGTGGTGGCCAGTTCTTCCGCGCGCGCCAGTTCCTCAGGAGTGATGCGCCCATGAGTCAGCCCGTAGCGGTTGCGGAAGGACTCCACCATGCGGTCGATGACGGTCTCGCGGGGCAAGCCGGTTTGGCGGCGCAGCGGGTCGACGCGCTTCTTGGCGGACTTGATGCCCTTGTCGGACATCTTCTCCTTGCCGATGCGGAGGACCTCCAGCATTTTGTCGGCGTCGATGTCGTAGGACATGGTGACGTGGTGGAGGACGGCACCGGGGCCGCCGTTCGGGCCGACCATGCGTTTCTGGGCAGCACCGGCGATCTTGCCGACCTCCGTGGCGATGTCGTTGAGCGGCTGGTACCAGGCCTTGATGCCCATGTCGCCGAGCGCCTGGAGCACCCAGTCGTCCAGATAGGCGTAACTGTCGGCGAAGGAGAGGCCGGAGACCAGGGAATCGGGAACGGAGAGCGAGTACGTGATGGTGTTGCCCGGTTCCACGAACATGGCCCCGCCACCGGAGATGCGGCGCACCACGGTGATGCCGTGGCGCTCGGCGCCCGCCGGGTCGACCTCGTTGCGCAGCGACTGGAAGCTGCCGATGATCACGGCGGGGGAGGCCCACTCCCAGACCCGCAGCGTCGGCGGGCGGCGGCCCGCCGCCACCTCGGCGGTGATGACCTCGTCGAGCGCCATGTGGAGGGCGGGTGACTGCGGGGCCTCGTGGATGAGCTGCCAGTCGTAGTCGCGCCACTCGGTGGCGTGTGTGAGGGCGCGGCGTACGGCGACGGCCACGCCCTCCGAGGTGAGACCCAGCATCACGGTCGACGCGGGCAGCGCCGCGTCGATGCGGGCGGCGAGCCCCGCGGTGTCGGTGTGGGCCGGAGCGCCCTCCAGGGCCGCGTCGATGGCGAGGATGGCGTCGTCGGGTTCGAGGAAGAAGTCCCCGGCGACCCGTACCTCGTGCAGAGCACCGCCCTCGACGTCCAGATCGACCACGACGAGCTTGCCGCCGGGGACTTTGTACTCACCGTGCACTGCCCTGCCTCCAGAATCACTCGGACCGCCCATGAACCGGTACCGACCAGTGACAACGCCGCCGGAGACCCGGCCATTCCGTGCAATTCTCCGCCGTGCAATTCTCCGCCGTGCAATTCTCCCGTCCCGAGGGCTGTCCCGTCATTCCTGGTGGATCAGCGCACGGCGTCGGATGCGGTGCATCGCAAGGCGGGGGAGCGTCCTCATGCTGGGCGTATTCGGACGTTCCGGCAACGCGCCGAGGTTCCGTAGCTGTTGTCGTGCGCCCACCAGGGATGACGGGACAGCCCTTGGCCACGCGAGTTGTGAGCGTCGAGGCGTTCAGGCGATCACGGCGCCGGGCGCCCATTTTGTGAGCTCCTCTTACTTGCCCTTGTCCTCCGCGAGGGTGTGCGCGACGAGGGCGTTGGCGTGGCCGTGGCCGAGGCCGTGCTCGGCCTTGAGCCAGGAGACCAGCTCCATGTGCTTGGTCAGGGGCGAGGACCGGATGAGGTCCTTCCACTCCGGGATCGGCCGACCGTACGTCTTCTCGATCGACGGAAAGTAGCTGGCGGGGCCCTTCACGGCTTCGGTCATGATCGTAGTCTGCCACGGTGCACCGGCCGTTGCCGGGTGCAGGGAAGGGGGTCGGCGGGCGGGGCGTCGTCCCGTCAACCGCAGTGCGCCGGAACGGTACTTCCGCGTTCGATCAGCCCGGGCAACGGTACCTGCACGGTGCGGCCGCGCCGTGCCCGGCGCGACGATCGGCGACGCGTTCTGCGAGAGGCGCGGCCGCGCACGGGCGGCCAGCGACCTCGGCGGCGCAGACTTCGCGAAGGGCACCGGCAGTGTGCACGTGGAAGCGACACTGACGCTCAACTACGTGCAGGTTCGCTGCATGGTCGACATCGACCTGACGTCGCTCAGCGGCAGCGGACACCTGGTGGCGCTCGTGCCGTGATTCCCGGCGGCACGTGGCCGGTGTGAGGCGGGTCCTCGTACGGCGGTCGAGCGCACGATATGCTCGCCCGCCGCGCTGAGGGCCCGCCGCCTGCTCCGGCGCCGCGGCGCTGACTGCGCGGCCGTAGTGTGCAAGTGGCAAGGATTCAGATCATGTTCACCACTCGTCCCACCCTCCAGGGCACCTTCGGCATGGAGGCCCCTAGGTCGGGTCGCTGACCTGGGCTTTTTGCGCCCGCTGAGTCCATGACCTGCGGAAACGTGTCTTTCAGTGTCTTTCGGCGGGGTACCGGCTTATGCCGCTGGAACTCCCCAGAGCCTCCCCCGGCGACGAGGAACTCCCCAGCCGCTCCCCACGGGGAGAGGCTGGGAAGGTCCCAGCAGAGGGCCGCTCGCCTGTGGCTTCGGGGTGCCTAGGAGTGGCCCCAGGGGGAAGCCCGCGAGAGGGCCCGCAGCCGCACTCCCGACCGCGTCCAGAACTCCTGGTCCGACGCTTCCAACCCGCTCATCGCATTCCTGCCGCTCGGACCCCGGACGCCAGCTCGATGTGGCCGGACGCCCCGATCCAGTGATCCTGCCACCGCAGCGGATATCGCATCCCAGCCGAAATGCCGATGGTGCGGCCACGGCTGCGGAGTCGCTCAGCTGCGGACGGTGAGGGCTGCCAGGCCCCCTGGTCCGCCGAAGGCGATCGCCGGGTCGGTAGTGTCCGGCATGCCGCCGTCGGGCAGGGCGCAGAGGGAAGTGAGGGGCGTGCCGGTGACCACCCGCATGAGCTCTTCTCCGGTCCACGGGTTCCAGAGGCGCACGGTGGTGTCGCTCGAGCCCGCGGTGGCGAGGAGCGGCTGCGGCGAGGTGGGGGTGGGCGGCAGAAGGCCGATGGCGGAGACCGGGCCTTGGTGGCCCTCGAGTATGGGGTACGCCTCCGTCCGAGGAGCGTCCGGGGACCAGAGCCGGACGCAGCCGTCGCTGCCGCCGGTGACCAGCAGGGAACTGCCGTCCTCCGCGGGGCAGACGGCGAGTGAAGGGACGGGGCCCGTGCGGCCGGGCAGGCGCAGGTGTGACGGCGCACCGACGCGGCTGAACCCCACGGTACGGCCGCTGGAGAAGGCCACGAGCGGGTCCGTCTCGGTCGGCAGAGCCGCGAGGGCGCGCACGGCCGCATCCTCGCGGACGGGCTCCCAGCGTTGCTCGCCGCTGGCGAGGTCATGGAAGCAGATGCTTCCCGCGCTCGTACCGCTGACCAGGACGACGTCGTCGGCACCGGGGAGGGAGAGCGTGGCGAGAGAGCGCACGCTCGCCGCCTGCCAGCTCTGATCCACCGGAGGGGACCACCAGCCGCGCTGCTCGTCCCAGCGGCCGATCAGGCCGTTCTTCAGGCCGATGACGACGGACGCCGACCCGTCCGGCCAGACGTGGGTGGCCAGGGCGGTCAACGCGTCGCAGTCCCATTTGGCGGGCCACGTTAGCTGCTGGGGGCGCAGTCGCGTACGCCGCAGCTGCCCCCTCGCCGCCGACCGGATGCTGACGGCACCTGAACGGCCGGGCGCCAGCAGGCTGGGGCCGTCGTCCGATCCGGGGAGCACGGCTAGGAGGGAGCCGTCTCCCGACGCCTCCAGATCGAGTTCCAGCTCCGACGTGCGCCCGGCGGGGTTCCAGATCCGGACCGTCCGGTCCAACGATGCGGTCACCGCGAAGGGCATCGGCCGTCCCGTATCGACCGCGACCACGGCCTTGACCCTTCCCGTGTGGTCGGGCGGGGATGTGAACACCTCTTCCCCCGTGGCCGGATCCCAGAGGCTCACGGGCCCCCCGTCAGCGCCGCCGAGTGCCAGCAGTGTTCCGAAACCCGGATGGGGGTAGGGCCCGAGGGAGGCCGCCGACCGCGGGATGCGCGCTGCCTTGTTCTCCTCGCCGGTGAGCGCGTCGTAGGTGCGCACGCTGCGCGTCGTGCTCGAAGCCGCAGCGATCCGGGGCCGGTCCTGCTGGTCGAAGTACAGGGCGAGCGCGACCACTCCCCTGCCCTGCCCGTGCACCACGGTGACGATGTCGAACGATTCGGCGTCGAAGACCTCCAACGTGCTGTTCTTGCCGCCCGCGGCGAGCAGCGTCCTGCCCGAGGGGAGTCGCAACGTCGCCAACGCCCTGACCGAGGGGCCCATCACGCCGTCGAGGGGCCTGAGGGGCAGGACCGGTGTCTCCTCGTCGAAGGGATCACAGGTGATCAGTCCCGCGTCGGTTCCGACGGCCAGCCGGACCCGTCCGGTCATGGTCCTGAAGGCGGCGAGGGCGAACACGGCTCCTGTCACCGTGAGTTGGGTCGCATCGCCGCTCTGCGGGTCGTAGATCCAGACGCCGTGAGCGGTGCCCACCGCGAGCAAGGGGCTCTCCGCGGGGGCGGTCAGCACGGCCAGGGCGCGTACGTACGGGGCTGGCCGGAAGGGCAGGCCGAACTCCGTTCCCGTGCGCGGGTCCCACATGCGCACCTCACCACCCTGGTCGCCCGCCGCGACGAGCGGGCTGCCGTCCGGAAGGGTGAAGGACACCAGCGAGGCGAGGGGGGTCGACGTACGTGCCAAGAGGTTGTCGGGCACCCGCAGTTGGTTCCACCGTGGTGTGACGCCGGAGCGGTAGCCGGGTAGGGGCCGTGTCGCGACCATGTTCCCGGCGGCACCCCGCCCGACAGCCGTGCCCAGGAGGGACAGGCGGAGGCTGTCGGCCCGTGCTGCCGCTCCTGCATCGCCCAGGAACGCTTCGATACGGGCCCACGCGGCGAGGTGCGCAGCGCTGGTGTGGAAGTCGGCGGGGAGTCCGAGGGCTGCCCGGACTGTGCCGCTCGTCTCCCATGGCAGGAACCGCCAGGGGACGTGCAGGTCGTCGACCAGTCCGGCGGCGGCGACGTGCGCGATGAGGTGGCGTCGTAGGTACGGGTGTGGGGGCTGGTCCGGCGCCGGGGGGAGCAGCTCTTCGAAAGCCCACACGAGTTGCGCGTGCGTGGCGGTGATCGAGATCTCGGGGAAACGCTCCGCCGGGTCTGTGTCCGGGAGACCGAGCAGGGACTGCGGTGAGTACCGGAGGGTTTCACTGATCCGTTCGTGGATCGGCCGGTACACGGTCCGCTCGTCCTCGACCGCGGTGGTCAGGTAGCCGTTGAGACGGCTGGCCATCACCTGGCGGATGACCGCGTCCGGGTCAGCCACGGGCGTCAGGCACAGTGCCCGCACCGCGGCGGGCCAGATGTCGGCCCAGGGCAGTCCCGCCCCCTGCCCGAAGGCGGACGTCCGCAACACGGCCATCAGGTGTTCGGCCGGGGTGTCGTGCCAGCGGGCCACCTCACCGAGGTCCTCGCGGAGGAGCGCCTCGGTCCCCTCGCGCAGGGTCCGGCGCCACGGAGGGTCGTCGGGGCTCGGCAGGACACGCATCGAGCGAAGTCGCTCGGCGGCGATCCGGGCGTCCAGGAAGGACGGGGACACCTCTTCGGCGACCGCTGCAGCCAGCGAGCGGTGCTGGTAACGGAGCTGGGGCTGGGGCGGGGCGAGGTCCAGCCCCGGGAGCTCCGGCCGCCCTTCCTCGGCGCCGCCCTGGCCTTCGTACGGGGCCCGGAGCAGCGCGCGGACGTACGCGGCGATGTCGCCCCTGGTCGCCTCGACGTCGTCCGTGCGGATCGGGTTCCCGGAGTGAGTGGCCCGGATGAGGAGCCCGAGCAGGTCGGTGGAAGGGGCCGTGGGGGTCGAGGTGGAGGGGCGCCGCGCTTCGCCCTCGGCGGCCGTGTACTCCCTGGGGCTGCGGACGCCCAGAAGCAGCCGGACCGCGGGACATCCGCCCGTATCCATGCGCAGTTGGGTGAGGGGGCGGAGCAGGTCGGTGATGACGCGCGTCGGGTTCCTGGCCTCGTCGATGCCGTCGACCACGAGGGTCAGGGGCCGTCCCCGCAGCAGGGCGAGCTCCCCTACGAGCTTGCACAGGGCCACCACCGGACCCTCGTCCAGGGGCGTCGCCGGCCCTCTGGATGCCGTCCGGGTGCGTGCCGTACGCGCTGTGCCGAAGACGCTCGGGGAGCCACCGAGCGCCTCGTGCAGGGTCTGGGCGAGTTCGTCCGGATCGGAGTTGCGGGCGAGGACGGCCGCGTCCACCGACCCCACCGGGACGTCGAGTTCCTCGGGGATGTCGGCGATGAGCGGACCGTAGTGCGGGTCCGCGCGGAAACGGGCGTCGCTGAGGGTCACCATGCGGGCCAGGAGGGCGGACTTCCCCGAGCCGGCCTCGCCGGTGACGACGAGTACGTCCTCGGTGCCGACCAGGAACGCGAGCACTCGCTTGACCAGTTCGGTGCGCCCGGTGAAGTACCAGCCGGGGCCGCCGGCTCCCGGCTGACCGGCGGCGCGCGAGATCCAGTACTTGTCCAGCTCGGTCCGGGTCCACCCGACCTGGCTGAGGGAGGCACCGAGTACGGGTTCGACGGCCGCGTAGCCGGGGTTCGGAAGGCAGGGGCTCGGCTGTTGGTGCGCCCTCTGGACCGTGGCGGATGGGGTCGGCCAGATCTCGTGGACGTCGGCCATGGTCTTCGCGTCGAACACCGCGCCGACGATGCCCTTCCAGTCCTGCCAGCTGAGGTGGGACCCGGCGTAGCCGTTGGCCCGGTCCGCGCAGTGCTCGTGGGCGGCCCGGAGCAGGTTGGTGAACTGACCGAGCCGGGGCCTGCTCTCGTCGTTCCCGGCCGCGAGTACGACGAGCGAGCCGAGCGAGCGGCGCCCCTCTCGGAGCGCCTTCAGGTTGGCCTTGAGCTCGGTTTCGAGCCGGCCAGAGAAACAGGAGTCGACCATCACCAGGACGTGCGTGGCCCGGGAGTCCAGCACGGTCGCAATCAGTTCGGCGGTCGGGAAGGCGGTGCTGAGCGGCCGGTCCTCGTAGGAGTCGGGCAAGCGCAAGAAGTGCTGCGGGGAGTTGGCGGGGGCCAGACCGTGGCCGGTGACATAGACGACGAGGGCTTCGTCGTCGTCCACCTCGGCAAGTTCCTCGTCCAGGAGGAACTCGCGCAGGTCCCTCAGGTCACGGAGCTGCTTGGGCCGGGCGGGGGCGAAGCGGCGCTCGTCGTCGAGGCCGGGATCGGCCCACCAGCCCTCCACGACGGTCACCTGCGCCGAGACGCCCGTGCGGAACTCCTGCTGCTGTGCCGGGGTCCCGTCGTCGTACTCGGTGACGGCCATGACGAGAAGGCGACGGGCGTACGTGCCGGGGACCGGGTCGCGCGTCATGGCCGACCGCCCGCCACTGCGCGGGCCACCGGCTTGCTGCGGAGGTAGCGCACGGCGCTGTGGGGGTCGCCCACGCCGTTGCGGACCGCGGCATCGACCAGCCCCGGCGCCACCCGGCGCAGCCCCGCGCCGCCGGTGACCACGTCGTCCGGGTCGTAGACGTTGATCCACCGGACGTCGTCGGGCAGGCGCAGGTGGTCGCCGTCCTCGATCTTCATGAGCCGCCGCACCGAGGGGATACCCAGCGGGGAACCACAGGTGATGAGGGTGTGGACGGCGGGCCCGGGGACATCTCCGGGTGTCCGACCCGCGGCGTCGTCTTCGTGGCGGAACAGGTCGTAGGCGATGACGCTGCCGAGGGAATGGCCGATGACCACGGTGGTGGTCGGGGTGACGTGGTCCCGGACGAGTGCGCGGACCTTGACGGCCAGGTCCGGCTCCGTCAGATAGGAGCGGACTTCCCGCATCCGCTGGACGAAGAACCGCCCGCCGCCGCCGGGGAAGCGGTGGTCATAGGCCATCAGTAGCCGGGTGATCCGGGGCGGCCAGAGCTTCGGCGGGCCCAGTACGGCCAGCGGCTGTTCCTCGGCGTAGGCAAGGTCCTGAGGCCCGACGACGTCACCGAGGGCCTCCGCTACGAACTGTTCCTCCGCCGGTGTCATCGACGCGCCGTAGGGGTCGTCCTGCGGCCCCAACCGGTCCGTGCCCTTGGCGAGCAGGGAAGTCCAGTGCGGCGTGCGGAGCGTGGGCGGGCGGTCGGGCCGGTCCGTGAACTCCTTGATGCCGCGCCCGAGCGCCTTCCCCCAGTCCCGGGTCAACTGCTCCTCCGAGGTCCTGGACTGCCCGATCCCGTGCACCCCGACGATCTCCGCTGCCCGCATCCGTTCCCCACTCCGCCCAGCCCGTTCCGTGCCGGCATCCGTCGGCCGTTACCGGTGACCGTCGGCACACGGTCCGGGTTTCCGGGTCGTCGGCCGGATCATAATTGTGCTGTATCCGGACAGGACTTGTTGCTTGATCGGCCGGACTCCCGAAAGACCCTCGCCGAGAGCGTGGCCGAGTCAGCAGGGTGCTCGACGGCGTTGAGCACCCTGCGCTGTGCCCGCGCCGCGGCCGCAAGTTGCGGGTGGTTGCTCCAGGCGTTCGCTCGGCCTATGGCGCGTTCATCCAGCCCGGAGAGATGGGCGCTGTAGAAAGCGGGGCCAGCTGCGGTGGCCTCGTAGAACTGGCAGTCATCGGCTCGACACCCACCCGCGGGGATCGGGGCGATCGACGTCTCGCGGGGATCACCCCGCAGGCCGCTGCCGGACTCAGCCTCGCTGACGGCACCGATGCTGGAGCATGCCGCCCCGGATCCCGAGGCATCCGGGGCGGCCATCGTGTCGTGTGCTCGGCCTTACTGCCGACACGTTATGCGGCTACTCGTCGGCGGCTTCGTCACCCTGCTCCTCGGGCGGCGCCGACCGCCGGTATTGGGGGTGGTCCAGGTCCAACTGTTTCGCTGCATGCAGTGGCACGGGGTAGCGGGAGCGGTCGGACCAGGCGATGGTCTGGTGACACAAGCGCGCGGTTGCCCGTGCGAGCATCGTCCGGTCGACCCCGTTGGCGACGCCGACTGGGTAGATCTCGGTCGCCGTGACGGCCCACCATGGGGTCTTGAGCTCGTTCGTCTCTCGTTCCCCCTCCTCGCCGCCCTTGCCCGGATCGGCGTCCCACCGAGTGATGGTTTTGCCCAGGTCCCCGCCCTTGGCCTGGTAGTTGCGCGGGATATTGAAGAGGATCCAGAAGGGGTGTCCGAAGTCCACGTCGGCGCGATGCAGTTTGGCCGATGCGAACAGGATGGACTCTTTCTCGGTGTCCGGGTCGCTCTCGCGGGGGACGGGAACGTACTGGGGTACCTCGTCCGGAGCGACGTTCATCCGGATGACGGCGCTCGGCTTCTTGCGCGGTGCGTTCTTGCCTTTGCCGTAACCAGGCAGCCAGGTGCGCGGATCGGTGATGTCGTCTTCCTGGTAGCTCTGGTTCTCGTTGTGCAGGCCCGTCCACATCCGACGGCAGGCGTGCCCGTCGACCATGACAACGTAGCCCATACCGGATTCCATTTCGTCGCGGACGAGGCTGGCGAGTGCGTCTTCGACGTGGGATGCGGCCTCCGCCCAGCGTTCCTTGTCTGTCTCGCCCTTGCCGTCGACATGGAGTGCGTAGTCACTGGCGTGGAAGGCGGTGATCGCCTGTCGGTAGGGCACCCAGGCTCCGATGAGGGGGGTCCACGCTCTCATCGTCCAGGCGCCGCCCTCCTCCTCCGGCGGGAACAGGGCGGTGGCAACGATGATGCGCTTGGTGTGTTTGCCGTCGGCCGTCTTCGCCTGCCGACGGGCGTGGATACCGCAGTAGACGAGATCCCCGGCCTCGTGCCCCTTCTTGTCTTTCGCGATGGCCCGCGCGAGGCGCTGGTCGATGATGCCGAGCGATCGGTACAGGTCGAGAAGCGCCATGTAGGCGGCGTGATCTTTCCCCGGCTTCGGAGGACTGACTTCTGTTGCGGGGTTTCCGAAGGACCCCGCCTTCATCCCCGTCGTGAACTGGCATACGAAGTCCTGCTTGGCCAGGAAGCGGCGGACTTGGAACTTCCCGTCGTAGCGCTCCTTGCGAAGCAGGAAGGCGTTTCGCTTCTCTCCGTCTTTCTTCTTCAGGGTCGGGATCTCGGTCTCGCACCAGACGCCGACCATCACGTGCGAGTCGCTGCCGGCGAAGTCGTCTTCGAGGGCTTTGAACTCTACGGTCCGGTTGATGTCGTCGCCGTGTGACAGGAAGCGCTCAGCTTGGCGGAACACCGCGCTGATGCCGGGAGCGAGGAAGACCTCCTCACCTGGCTTCGGATCACCCATGGGCGCGCTGTCCGGGAAGGCCAAGGACAGCGCGTTGATCATGCGTAGGCGTGTGTTGTAGCGGTACCACAGGCATACGATCCGTAGGTGCTCGAAGCCTTGAGCGTTCACGGAGGCGGTGATCTCGTCGGGCGGGGGGAAGCCAATGGTGTGGAGAAGCTCGCCGGCTTCGATGCGGCGTGCACGCTCCTGCGGGGGCATCTTCTGTTTGTCCGTGGGGCGTGGCTCGAAGTTCATCGGTTCCACCGTGAAGTCGACCCAGGCGGCCTTCTCGCCCAGCACCTTGGTGACGTGCTCAGCCAGGAGCCGCAGGTGAAGGGTGCCCGGTCCCGTGCCGACGGCGAAGTTGTCGTTCTTCGGCATGAGTGGGCGGATGACGTCGGCGTCAGGGGTGATGAACGAGGGGAATTCCTCCTCCTCGGCGGACTTCTCCAGCAGGGCTCGTTCTTCCGTGACGCGCGTCTGTAGCGCTTGCAGGAGGCTGATGTCCATCTCGTCGCGTGCGAGCAGTTCCAGGGCTCGCTGGTTGACTGCTCGGACGCCGCCGCTGCGTACCAGTTCGGTGTGGAGGATCGGAAGGCCGTCGCTGCCCTGGTAGATGTGCGTGGACTTGGCGTAGACCATGTTGCTGTGGACGCGGGTGACATGGGCGTCCAGGAAGATGACGGGGTGGACGACGTTGGGCTCGGTCTTCATGACCACCGAGAGCCGGGACATCGCGTACTGGGCCTTGGTGGCCTCGTTCACCTTGGTTGCGTCGTCACGGAGGTTGTACTTGCGCCCGAAGGGCTGGTCCCAGGCGATGAGTCCGCCCCTGCTGTCGGGAAGGTAGGTGATCTCCCGTTTGTTCGGGTTGGCCTTCCAGCCGATCGTGCGGTTTTTGTAGACCTGTTCGCCGTCGGTATCGAGCTTGAGGGAGCCGTCCTTCTCCTTAGCGGGGACCTTCTCGGTGATCGGGACGAGGTCGTAGATGGTGAACTTCTGCGCGGCGAGCTTCTTGGAGATCACCCAGGGCACGGCTACGTACATCCAGTCGGGGCACTTCGGTTGCTTGCCCGGCGTCGGCTTGAGGAACCGCGTCATCTCGAATTCCTGCTCGGGGGTGTTCGCGATGGCGTCGGCCACGGGCGGCACGTCGAGGAGGATGGCCTGGTCGGTGTTGAGTCCCTTGCTGTATCCGACGACGCACCGGAAGACGTGGCGCAGGGTGTCGTCGTCGATCTTCTCCAGTGAGACCAGGAAGTTGAGGTACCGGTCGAGGTGGACGTACCCGCCGGTCTTGAACTTCAGGTAGGTCAGGGCGGTTGAGTACGGCAGGTTCTTCTTCTCGTCGGGGTGCTGCAGACTCTTTTGCTCGTCGTCCCCGTCGCTTTTCAGCTTCTCCCACTCATCCCGCACGCTCCGCGGGAAGATGCGTACGTACACCTTCTGGCCCCGGACGAGTTCGGGGGTGCAGCGCAGGGTGAGGGTGCTCGGTAGAGTGGCGGTGCTGTCGCTCAATGCTGTTATCTCTTTCGGGAAGAAGCGCTGGGCTATGCGGAGAGGGCGAGGTCGACGCCTGCGTAGGTCAGGAAGGCATTGACCGCTTCGCCGTACAGTTCGGCCATCTGCCGGCGTTCTTCCGGCAGCCACCGGGAGGCCATGCGTTCGATGATGCTGGCCAGGTCGGAGCTCCAGGTCTCGTCGTGGAAGGCGTAGTCCACGAAGTGCAGTTCCATGTTGGTGCCGCCGCGTCGGGCTCGGCCGGCGAGCTGGATGAGGGACACCAGCATCCCGGCGACCATCTGCTCCTGGAGGACGAGGTCCATGGTCGAAAGCTGCGGGGAGGAGCGCAGGATGATGGCCATGTGATCGCGTGCTGCGGTGCGGGCCGTCTGCAGAGCCTCGATCGGGTCCGACGTACCGGATGCAGGCAGCGAGTTGATGCCTGCGGCGTTGACGCTGCCGTACATCCAGGTGGGGTCGTCGATGATCAGCGGGGGCCTCACGCACAGGTAGATGGAGTGGATGGCTGAGCGGAGATTGACGACGATGTTGAGTCCTCTGGCGATGTTAGCCAGGGGGGCGATCAGAATGTCGCCGAATTGGGGGAATTCCTCGACCTCTTCGACGGTGATGCGGCGGACCAGCGACGGGTCGGGGAGGTGACGGACGTTGCTGAGGCGGTCTTCTTCCCGGACGAGGACGCACACGCGGTGGGATAGCCCTTTCGCCTTGGCGAGTCCGGTGGCGATGTGGCCGCACTGCTCGTAGCTGTTGGCCGTGAGGATCACGCGGGCGCGCGTCGGTTCCGACTTGGCCAGACGCGCGAGTTTCCTCGACAGCTTTGTCTCGTACAGACGTTCGCCGATTTCGCGCAGGGCTTCGGGCTTGTCGGAGGGGAACTGGCCGGCGATCGGGATGCGTTCTCCGGCCTTTCGGTGGCCGTTGCCGTAGGTGATGGCCGAGGACTCGACCAGGATGGATTCTTCCTGGGCGTCGGTCATCCACCACATCACGGGAGCGTGGACGTGTTCGTTGACCGCCTGGGGGAAGTAGGCCGTGGCGGAGAGCCCGAAGATGGGCCGCTCCACGCCGGCGGTGATCAGTGAGACCAGTCCGCCGAGCTCTGACACGTAGGTGTGCGGGTCGCCGGCCATGTGCTGGGTGGAGAGCTTGGCGTCCTTCTCCGGGTTCTTCATGCCGGTGACCCGGTATCCGTTGATCGGCCTGCCGATCGTTCCGTGCGGGAGTACGTCGGCGATGCCGCCGGAGCGCATGGAGTCGATGATGCGGTTGGCGGTGAGTAGGCCGGAGTGGCGTAGAGACTGGGCGGTGTCGCGCAGTACGGCCAGGGACCAGTCCAGTTCGCTCATCAGTGTGCGGATGAGGAGGTGGTCGATGGCCCGGTTGCGCGCGCGGCCGTCGCTGATCATCGGGGCGAGTGCCTCGTGGAGCCTGAGCTTGAGCGCATCGCGCTGGTTGATGCCGCGCGGCGACACGACGGCCCCGAGGACGCTGCTGACCCGTTCCCACTCGGGGTCCAAAAGCATGGGTGTCGGGGCCATCTCGTCGTCTTCGCCGAGGTCGGGGGCCGGTACCAGTGCGTTGAGTCGGTCGATGGCCTCGGCGGGAATCGGTTGGCCGTCGTTGACCTGGTATTCGGGGAACAGGAGGCCGATGAGCTCGCGGTCCTTGGAGCGGGGCAGGCGCCACCCTTCGTAGTCGTATTCATGCCGCAGCCTCGGGACTCGGGCGTCGTCGTGGTGGTTGAGGCGGAACGCCTTGGTGCACAGCCCGGTCAGCAGGGACTCGGCCATGAGCCGGACGTGGCTGACCGGTTCGATGAGCTGGTCCTCGAAGCGCAGGGGAAGGTGCTTGGCCGCCGTGTCGAGAACCTGCGGTTCGGCGGTCCACGGGCGCCGGGAGTGTAGGTCGACCGTGGTGGCGCAGCGGTCGACGGCGACGGCCTGGAAGGCGTCGATTTCGTCGATGATGACGAAGTCGCTGGCGCGGAGCACGAACTCGCGGACGGTGACGGACCGGACCGGGCGGCCGTCGATCTGGACGCCCACCCGCATGGTGCCTTGGATGAAGTTGTGGTGGTTGGTGACGATCACCGTGGCGTCAGCGGCCTGGTAGGCGGGGGTGAACTTGCCGCAGGTCGGGATCCAGGGGCAGGCCAGCATCTCTCCGCCGCCGCGCAGGCTCAGGCAGTTCTCCTTGCCGGGACGGTAGATGCCGGCGGAGTCGAGCCAGTGCTGCTGGGCGCAACCGTAGGCGAGGTGGTCGACGTCACGGCGCCCTCGCTTGCCCCATTCCCCGGGGGCGTCGGGGTCCTCCTTTACCAGGGACGCGTGCTTGAGGGTCCGCTCGTGCCGCGATGACGGCGACATTAGCGGAGCACACGTCGCAAGGTGCTCGGTCTTGCCCGCCTGGTGCAGGATCTCGAGGTCGCGGCTGATGTCCCAGACGGAGGCGAGCGTGGCTTTGACGTCGGGGACGACGAGGGTGACGCGGTAGTCGTTGAGTGCGGCCCACGAGCCCAAGAGACGGACCAGTACGGACTTACCGGTTCCGGTGGGGGCGTGGAAGATCTGGGTTCGGCCGGCCAGGAGGTCCAGCACGTCTACGGTGTCGGTGTCGTGGGCCTTGACCCGGTCGAGTAGACCCGTCAGCACCTTGTACAGCCAGGGGCCCGCTTCTGTGTCCTCGTACTGGGTGTCCAGGAGTTGCGCGATGTCCTTGAGCTCCTGGACGGTGACTCGGATCGTGCCGAGGCCGGGCCGGGTGGTGAGTGCGGGAAGCGCCTCATGGCCGAGGGGCTGGGTGAAAGCGGGAAAGCGGGGGATGGTGACGCGGCCGTGGACGATCTCGTTGCCCTCGGTGCGTTCACTCGTCTCGTACCTCGCGCCCGGCGCTGCGAAGTCGTGGGGTTTGCGCCGGCTGCTCGGCCGCCGGAAGGGCGCGAGAAGGCTCTTGGCGTATCCGAGGTAGTCCCCTCCCAGCAGGGGGTAGGCCGCGGTGGCGGTGAGAGGATCACCAGCCAGAGTGAACAGCTGGAGAGAGGCCTCCTCGTCCTCCTCATCGCCGGTGTTCATGGCCCCCAGGAGGATTCGTGCGGCGGAGGCGAACCGCTTCTCGTCGACGAGGTCGGGGTTACTGAGCTTCATCACCTCGGCCACGAGCAGCCGTTCCTCACTGCCCAGCTCGTTCCACCTTTCCCATGCCTGGGGTTTGCAACTGGCGAAGAACGCCGCGTGCCGGAAGGACGCCAGCGGTTTGCCGTCGTCGTCCCGCTGCGGGAAGTAGTGCGCAGCCAGAGCCAGCGCGGCGCGGACGAAGGCGTCCCTTACGGTCATCTGGCTCATGCCCACACCACCCCGGCGCTCTGGCAGACCATCTGGGCGAAGTCGGTCATGGTCGCGGCCTTCATTCCGTACTTGTGGCAGGTCAAGGTCAGCAGGGGGATCTGGTCGGCCCGGTGGTCGGGAACGACGAGCCATTCGGCGCCGCCCTTGTCCCCCTCGTTGCGGTGCAGGCTCTCGGCCAGGACGCGACCATGGGTGTAATCCTTCACATCCACGGTGAAGACGTGAGCGCTCCCGTCAGGGCCCTTGACCTCGATGCGATGGTCGTAGGCATCGCTCATCGGCCAGAGCCTGACGGCCTCGTCCACATCTGCCAGTGTGGCGGCCAGCCGCTCCCGCAGAACGCTGTGCAGACGCAGCTCGTGCAGGCCGGGCACACAGGTGTAGCGCCACACACCGCGCTTGAGGGCCAGACGCCCCTCAACCGGCTCCGCCTCCGGCACGGCACCGGTGGTGCCCAGCGCGAGCGCTGCCTCGTGTGGAGCCGGGGTGTCGGGGCTGTCGGGGTGCAGCTGCGGCGCGTCTCCGGTTGTAGGCCGGAACATGAAGCTGGCGCCGGTATCGGCGTGACGGCCGTAGAGGCAGGCGACGCGGTAGTACTCGCGGCCCGCGCTCATCCGCTTGCTGACCTTCATGGGCCACTTGCACACCGTGCAGGGGAACCACCAGGTGCGGTAGATGGCGTGGTAGGGGATCGGTTCGTAGTAGCCGATCGCGTTGAGGGGCAGACCGCGCTTGTTCAGCTCCGCGGCCGTGCCGGCAGGGCATTCCACCAGCGTGGTGCGGTCCTTGACGTACTGGGCATCGCCGCGGCCCTTGAGGATCTCGTACATCTGATCCTGGTCGATCTCGTCCTGGAGCTGCTCCTCAGTGAATCTCATACGTCCGATCCGTCGGAGCCGCTTCAAGATCCGGTGCAGCTGGGCGGTCTCCCACTGCAGATCGAAGGCGTTTCCGGTGACGCACCCCTCGGCGTCGACGACGGGGAAGTCGAGATCGTCGAAGCCGGATCGGTCCAGCCATGGCGGGAGCAGGCCCTCGATGGGGCCGCGCAGTCTTCGGCGGAACTCCGCGAAGGACAGCGGCACTCCAGGGCCGTACGCGGCGAGCAAGTCCCCGTGGTATCGCATCAGCTTCTCCGCCCGGTCCCTTGGGCTTAGGTCCGGGGCGGTGATCGTCTGGCAGGCTTTGATGAAGGTGAAGTTGATCAGGCGGAACGCCTCGAAATTGGAGAACGTCAGGCCGTCATCATCGGCGTGGGTCGTCACGGGAGACGACCGTAGAGTATGGGTCTGACAATGGGTCCGGAACGGCCTCGGACCGAACTAAATGATCAATCTGGAGGAGAGGCAGCCGCCGGGTACATCTCCGCGTAGACGTGCAGGTACGCGGCAATGTGCTGCTGTCCGAGCACAGTGGCATGCCACCGGTATTCGAGAACATGCGTATCGCCTGGCGCCATCCGAGGGCGCAGCTCGATGAACCCTCTGCTGGGATGAGCTTGGCGCTTCGGTCGGTAGCCGACGGCCAAGTAGAACAGGGACTTCCCCGTCAGTTCGCTCTCATGGAGACCCTCTGAGCCGGCAGAGGCGACACGCAGTAGAACGCCCCACAGCCATTCGGACAGCAGATGCGCAGGTGTTGCCGGCTCCGTGGGCTCTCCTAGTCCGGCACGGACGCAGGCACGGCCCCGGCGAGTGATCTCCACCAGCGTGCGGTCCACCTCGCCGACCCCGGGGACCTCCACACGGTCCCTGACCACCTTGATCAGTCCCAGCCGCTCCAGGGAGTGGAGGGTGGCCCCGGCCCCTTGATCGTGAACACCAGCACTCCGCAGACGCTGCTGAAGGCGAGTGTGACCGACCACTTCGGCGGGTGCATCGAGAGCAAACGGCAATTGCCGCCACTGCCTAGCCGACGGAACCCTGACCTGGTTCTGTCGACGCATCCACATCTCAGCTTCGGTCATCCGGTCATCCCGCAGGATCTCACCGAGATAGACCCGCTGCCGATCATTCAGGCCCTCCCAGCTGTTGATCGCGGAGGCCGGCGGGCCTTGCCGCTGATGTTCGGGTAGACGCGGAGGCTTATCAGTCGGCCGCGTACGCATCCAGGCGTCCATGACCATGCGGACCGGCACCTCATACAAGACGGCAAGCTGCTGCACGAGTCGGCCTGTGCACTCGGGCTTCTTCCAATTCCAGCCGGACACCGGCCGGTTCCGCTCCAGGCTGCGGATTTTGTGAGCGTCCACGAAGAGATCCCGGCCGGCGGGAGTAGCGCGCAGTCGGGTGGCTACCTGCTCAGCGGTGAGACCAGTGGCATATCGGAGGTCAACCAGTGCCTCGGTCCCGCTGCGCGTACCAGTGAGGTCGGCGGTGGCGCAGCCGAGGGCATCGGCGAGACGCCGTACGTTTCTGGCTTCAGGCACGTATCTGCCCTCCTCCCAGTACACGACCACGCGATACGTGACTCCCACGCGGTCAGCAAGCTCCTGCGGAGTGAGCCCAGCCTGCTCGCGCAGCGCTCGGATCTTCGTGTGCTCAACGGCCAGCAGATGCCTCGGCATGCCAGCTAGCGAACCTCAATGAAGACTTCGTGGCAACTCTCTGCACGCCGAGCGGCTCATGACGCGGCGGAGAATTCAGTCGAGTGCTGGGACGTCCATGCATGACGCATGACGGGCGGCATGCCGAAGGCCGTCACGCATCGTCCCGCGAGGAGCGCATTGAGGGCGAGGGACGCATCCACCCAGGGGCGATCGCCCCAGGCGCGGGACGCCGGGTGGTCGCCGGCAGGGTCGCTCCATCGCCTACCCGGATCCACGGCATCGCTTCGGCGCCTTCCTCGCCGCTTCCCCAACGCATCGTTCGCATGGGGTGATTGCCGTATTTCGTGTTCCTGGGGGAGGGATATCGTTGGCGAGTCGTCCGCACAGGGATACGACGTTCCGCGCAGGTCCAACCGACAGGGCGCGCCCGGCGTGCTCATGTCGGGCATACCTAGAGATGGGCTGACTGACCTGCAGGAACATAACGACCCTCGGGTCGCCACCTTTGACGAGCAAGGACACCTTCGACTGATGGTAGTGACCCAGCAGGAGATCGAGAACCGGTTGTGGGATGCCGCCGATGAGCTGCGCGTGGCGATGCCAGAAGCGCAATACTCCTCGGTCGTCTTCCCGCTGATGTTCTGGAAGTATCTGTCGGACACCTGGGAGCACCACCACCAGGAGTTCCTCACCGAGAACAAGGATCTCCTGGACGGGCTGGCTGCTGAGGAAGCCCACGAGATCGAGTACCGCGACTACCAGTCGTTCGAGATTCCGTTCATCTACCCCGGCACCGTGCAGAAGCGTCGCGCCTCCTGGACGTCCATCCTGGCCACCATCACCCAGCCCGGCCTCGGCCAGCGGGTCCGTGCCTCGCTGCAGGCCATCGAGACGGCCAACCCAGCCAAGTTCTCCCGCCTGTTCGGGTCCATGACCTGGACCTCCGAAGAGGTGCTGTCGGGCGAGGTGTTGGCGGCAGTCATGCAGACGATGGACCGCACCCCGAAGATGCACGAGGGCAACATGTCCCACGACGTGCTCGGTGGGGCGTACGAGTACCTGCTGAAGCGGTTCTCTGACGGGTCCGGCACCCGTGCCGGCCAGTTCTTCACTCCGCGCGAGGTCGTCGAGCTGATCGTCGAGGTCCTGGATCCCAAGGGCCACGAGTCGGTGTACGACCCAACCTGCGGATCAGGGGGCATGCTCATCGCCTCCGCGAACCTCCTGAAGGCCCATGGTGGGCGTGGTTACACACTCAAACTGCACGGGCAGGAGGCCGTACAGGACACCGCGGGTGTGGCCCGCATGAACCTCTTCATGCACAACCTCACCCAGTTCAAGGTCGAGGTCGGCGACACCCTGAAGGACCCGCGCTTCAAGAAGCCGGACGGGTCCGTCGCGCAGTTCGATGTGATCCTCGCCAACCCGCCATACAGCCTGAAGTGGAAGCCGTGGGCCCATGACCCACGCGCCCTCGGCGGGGTCGCCCCGCAGTCGTCGGCAGACTGGGCGTTCGTGCAGCACATGCTGGCATCGATGGACCCGAAGAAGGGGCGCGCCGGCGTCGTCCTGCCCAACGGTGTCCTCTTCCGTAGCGGCCAGGAGGGGGCGATCCGTCAGCGAGTCGTCGATAACGACCTGCTTGAATCCGTGATCGGGCTGCCCGCGAACCTCTTCTACAACACGACGATCCCGACCTGCATCCTCGTGTTCCGTGCCTCCGGCACCAAGACCGACGAGCGCAAGAACGGGGTGCTGTTCATCGACGCCTCCAAGCGGTTCATCAAGGGCAAGAACCGCAACGTCCTGGCCGACGCTGACATCTCCGACACCGTGACCGCCTACAACGCGAGCTTCGAGGCCGACGGGACCTCGCTGGACCTGGACGGAGACAGTGGGCTGGCCGCCCGGTTCGTGTCCTTGACTGAGATCGCGGCGAACGGCTATGACCTCAACATCAGTCGCTATATCAAGCGGGTCTCGGCTGAGCAAGCGGACCTGCCCACCCTGATCGAGGCGTACAGCGTTGCCCGAACTGACCGTCAGAAGATTGAGCAGCGCATGCTCGCCATCCTCGCGGACGCTGGGATTGAGGGATTCAATGAGTGAAGTAGCAGCTGGTTCGCAGGAGGAGTGGCTTCGGGCACCTTTCTCGCGGTTCCTCACACCGAACGTCGCGATCGTAGATGTGGATCCGGGCCAGTCCTATCCAACCGTGGGAGTCCTGAACAGGGGGAGAGGGCTGCTCTACCGAGATCCCGTCGCAGGGAGTTCTACGGCCTACAAGAAGCTCAACCGGATCGGCTCCGGCCTGCTCGTCTACAGTCGGCTCAAGGCATTCGAAGGCGCGATCACGGTTACTCCCGACGACCTGCCGGAATCGTTCGCGTCCCAGGAGTTCCCTACCTTCGCCTTCGCCTCTGGCGGGGACCCCGACTTCTTCCGGATTCTCACCACGACGCAGAGCATGTGGGACGCACTCCAAGGTGCGTCGAAGGGGATGGGCGGCAGGCGGGAGCGAGTGAAGCCTGCAGACTTCCTCAACATCGTCATGGACATCCCGCCGTTGCCTGTGCAGAAGCGGATCGTCGAGGTCATCAGCGTGATAGACGAGCAGGTCGCGGCACTCGAGGTGGAGGCAGACAGCCTCCTTCGAGTCCGGAACGCTGCTCTGGGAGACATGCTCTCCCGTGGCGGTGAAGGATGGTTGTCTGCTCCGTTGTCGGCAGCTGGAACGCTCACCCGCGGCCGCCGGTTCGTGAAGAACGACTACACGGAGTCCGGCCTGGGATGCATCCATTACGGCCAGATCTACACGGACTTCGGGGCATCGGCTACACGCACGGTGACGTACCTGCCCGAGAGCTTCCGCGGCTCGATGCGCTTGGCGCAACCCGGCGATGTGGTAATTGCCGGGACGAGCGAGAACGTCGAGGACGTCGGCAAGGCTGTTGCTTGGTTGGGTGACGATGACGTGGCTGTTCACGACGACTGCTTCATCTTCCGTCATGATCTTGACTCGAAGTTCGTCTCGTATTTCTTCGCCTCACCCCTGTTTCAGCACCAGAAGCGTCAATTCACGAGCGTAACTAAGGTGGTTCGCATCTCCGCCGCGAACCTTAAGAAGATCGTTATGCCTGTGCCCCCTCGTGAAGAGCAGGAGCGCATTTCAGAGATGACTGGCGCGGTGGACGCGCAGGTCGTCGCCCTCCGTGCCGAGGCGGAACGTCTCCGTCAGGCGCGGGTGGCACTGCTTTCAGGGCTGCTGGACCGCACCATCGACATCAAGTCCGCCAAGTTGGAGGTCTGAGCCGTGGCGAAGGGCATTCGCGAGCGGGAGTTCCAGAACCTGATGATCCAGTGGTCCCTCCCGATGGGCTGGGACTTCATAGCGGGCAGATCGCTGCCGCGCGAGACTACGCAGACGGTGCTGGTCGGCCAACTGCGGGACGCCATTGTCCGGTTAAACGCTGAGGTGATCGCAGGGCTCGACGTGGACGCGATCGTCGAGGAGATCGTCGGCACGGTCAACGCCGTCGAAGGCGGCCTGGTCCGGTCCAACGAGTTGGTGCTGAACCTGCTGCGCGGGCAGAAGGAGTTCCGGGACGCCGACGGCGTGTGGCACGCCCTGAGGGTCATCGACTTCGAGCATCCGACGGCCAACACGCTCGTCGTGTCGGATGAGGTGACCATCACCGTCCCCGGCAAGACCTCCCGCCGGTTCGACCTCGTGTATTGGGTCAACGGGCTGCCTCTGGTTGTGGTCGAGGTGAAGTCTCCGACCGCGAAGTCCGGTTGGGCGGACGCGGCCCGCGAGATCAACGACGTATACGCCACCGAGTACCCGTGGTTCTTCACTCCCAATGTCTTCTCCGTCGCCTCCGACGGGCTGAAGCTGCGGTTCGGTGCCGCTGGCGCGCCGGTGAACCTGTGGCAGCCGTTCCGGTCCACCGCCGACGACGAGGACCTGTCCGGGCAGGCCGACGTGCGGCGCTCCGTCGAGCTGCTGCTCAACCCGGCCACGATCCTGGACATGCTCGCCAACTTCGCCCTCTTCGACACCTCCGGGGACGGTGCGGATATGAAGTATCTGCCCCGCTACCCGCAGATGGAGGCCGCGCACCTGATCCACGAGCGGGTTCTGGAGGGCGGGTCGAAGGGCCTGATCTGGCATCACCAGGGCTCTGGCAAGACTCTGCTGATGGTGTTCGCCGCCTCGCTGCTGCTGACCGACACCCGCACTGAGTCGCCCACGATCATTCTGCTCTCGGACCGAACCGACCTCGTCCGGCAGACCTCTGGGGTGTTCACCTCTGCGATGGGGGACGCCTACTTCCACAAGCCCGCCACCAGCCAGAAATTGCGTTCCCTGCTGGCCCATGACGTGCGCGGTGTCATCTCCACGACCGTCCACAAGTTCGCCGATGCCGGCAAGAATCTGTCGACTCGAGACAACATCATCGTGCTGGTCGACGAGGCACACCGCACCCAGTCCGCCAAGTCGAAGTCCCTGGCCGGGCAGATGCGCGCAGCGTTGCCGAACGCGAAGTTCTTCGGCATGACCGGCACTCCCGTCAGGAACCTCGCCACCGACACCTTCGCGCTCTTCGGCGAGGAGAGTGACCCGGGCAGAGTGCTGCACCGGTACTCGGTGTCCCGGTCCCTGCTCGACGAGGCGACCGTCCCGGTCATGTTGGACCCGCACCCGGTCACCTTCGAGATAAACGACAGCGCACTGCAGGCCGAGTTCGACCAGTTCGCCGATGAATTCGACCTCGACGACCCCGACCGCGAGGCCCTGTCCCGCAAGTTCGGGCGCCTCACCTCGGTGTTCGCCAACCCCGACCGCATACACACGGTCTGCCAGGACATCGTGGACCACTACCTGGCCAGCGCCTACCGCAACGGCCTCAAGGCCCAGGTCGTCGCCTACAACCGTGAGCTGGCCGTGGCGTACACGGACAAGATCAACGAGCTGCTGGCCGGCTTCGAGGCGTCACAGGTACTCACCGAGGTCGGAAAGCACGACCGGATCACCGCCGAAGTGAACATCTCCGTCTCGGACTCCAAGGACGAAGACCCCGCCATGCGGCCGTACCAGCTCTCGGAGGTCGACGAGGAGAAGCAGAAGCGGCGGTTCCTCACCCCGGACGATCCGCTGTGCTTCCTGGTGGTGACCGCGAAGCTGATGACCGGGTTCGACGCCCCCAACGAGGGCGTCCTCTACCTGGACAAGCCGCTGAAGGCCCACAACCTGTTCCAGACGATCACCCGCCCGAACCGCACCTGGGTGTCCCCGACCGGGTTCGTGAAGACCGACGGCGTGGTCGTGGACTACATCGGCCTGGCCGAAGAGGTCCAGCGAGCCGTCGTCGACCCCACCGCAAAGGGAGCCAGCAAGGGCGGCGGGTTCGTCACCGACCTGACCGAGCTGGTCGCCGAGTTCCGCACCACCTTCGCCCGCATCGAAGACCTCCTCGCCAACGTGGATGGTCTGGACCTCACGGTCCACGGATACGAGTCTGTGCGAGCCATCAACATCTTCCTGGACGCCAGCCCCGGCGCGGCCGAGGTATTCACCAAGGACTACCGGCTCCTGGCCCGCCTGTACCCGCTCATCAACACCGACAAGCGGGTCGCCAAGTACCGGGACGGCTTCGGGCTGTTCGGGTCCGTGTACACGACCCTGTTCAAGAAGTCCTCCGACGAGGAAAGGAAGGAACGGCTGGGCGAACTGGGGCCAATGGTCCTGGAGATAATCAACGCCCACGTCCATTCCTTCTCTGTGGCAGCCTCCCAGGAGGAAGCCCTCGTCCTGGACGCCCAGGGCATAGCCATCCTCAAGGAGCTTCTGGCCCTCGTCCGCCCCAAGCCCGACAAGGACGACGGCGCGGACAAGGCGCCGCCGTCCGCGGCGGAGATCCTGGACCAGATCAAGGCCGCCCTCGAAAAAGGCGTCGAACCGGGCTCGGCGAAGTACACCGCTCTAGCGGAGCGCATCAAGCAACTGCGGGACCGGATCATCCAGAACGCCCAGGATGCCCTGGACTTCCTGTCCGAAGCCCTCCGGGTCGCCCGCGCCATCGTGGACGCCGAGAAGCATCCCGATGAAGCTGTCGTCGTGCTGGACAACGACCATGTGGGTGTCTTGTCGCGGATCATCCACGACCACGCGCCATCCGGCCTCACCGTCACGGAGCGGAACCTGGCCGAGGAGATCGACCAGGTCGTCACCCGCACCCTTGGCTGGTCATGGGACAACGCCGATGCTCGCAACCGCGGGGTCCGACGCGCTACCGCTGCGGTTTTCCGCCGGTACATGTTGAAGCCGGTGGGGGAGCCGTACGACTCCACCGTCGCCTACATCGAAGCCCACTACCTCGTAGATTGACGAACGTACGGAGGCTCGGCAACGTATGGCGTTTGCTGGGCCTCAATGCGCTGCTTGAACCTCGGCCTACCCCCTCGGTCGGCGAGCAGCTCCTGGAGGACGAGCGAGGCCGTGTCGTCAGCGGTCGCGATGTCGACCACGACGAGGCCCGGCTCGCCTCCGTGCGTCGCGCGGATTGGCTCCATGTACGGCAGCACGCTCGGTGCCTGGAGAGGGTTTCACCCAGACCGGGTGTTCACCCAACCGAGCGAGGTGATCGAGGGTGTTGCCGCTGCGGGTAGCTGTCTGCGATCGGGATGCGGTGGATGTAGTGCGCAGCGGCAGTCGCAGCAGTGGGCCGGGCGGGGACTTCTGCCGGGCCCACTGCTGTTCGGTCTCAGCGGCGGGTGGTCCACAGATGCAGGATGTCGCCCATGGCCTCTTCTGTGCCGTCCCGGTTCTTCCGGATGCCGGGGGCCGTGTTGAAGCGCAGTGTGGGCCCGCGCTTGCTCAGCTGGACCTTGTCGAGCGCGGCGTGCCGGTCCGGGTGCCCGAGGACGACCTGCTCGCAGCTGTCCGCGAGGTCCTGGTTGCAGCTGATCACCCGGCTGAGCTTGACCTCTTGGGCGGATGTGCCTTGGCCGGGGATGAGCACAAGCTGGGCCGTGGGGCTGACCGGGAACCTGATTTCGTGAGCACCCTCCAGGCCGAAACCTTGATAGGCATCACTCGGAGTTTCCGGGCGCCAGAGTACGAGGGGTGCGTCGGAGGTGAGGAAGATCGGCTTGCGGCTGGTCTCGAGTCGCCAGTGCCGGGCACGGTACTGCGGGATACACACCTGGACAGAGCTGAGCGTCACGGTGACCGCTTCGTCGTGGGTGGGGTCGTTGCCGCCCTTCATCGCTCGCGTGCCGTGGTAGAAATCCCAGGCACCCTGGGCTTCGGCTGCCCGTGGCGGGTGACCGAGATGCTCGCGCGTGAGGTACTCGGTCATCAGCGCGTGGTCGACCTCCCGGCCGTTCGCGTAGGCGGTGACGTTACGCCCGAAGAGCGGGGCAGTGCGCTTCCGCGGTGTCCTGGCCATCTGCACAGCCAGGTAGAGACAGAGCAGCTCGCGGTCATCGGTACCGACGGCCGGCGGCATTCCCGTCTCGTCTATTCGGCGCAGGGCGGCAAGCCCCTGCCCTTCCAGGCCGCTGAGCTCACGCTCGATGGCTGCGGAGGGCATGCCGTTATCGTCCGTGATCGTGTAGAAGCCAGTCTCGGCTGCGACGTTCTTGACGTTGGCGAGGTGCGTCTTGGGTGGCCACCGGCGCCTTACCCTGACCATCTCCCCTCGCCCGAATCGCGCCAGATAGCTCTGAGGCACATAGTGGTGGAGCTTCGGATTCGACACCTCAACCCCTGCCTGATACATGGTAGTTGGCCTCGAAGTCACCGAGTTCGGCAAGTAGCTGCTCAGTAACTCGCAGTGCCTCGTGAGGGCTACGGCGAGCGCGGATCAAATGGTCGATACGCTCGCGCGCCACGTCGTCGGTTAGCGTGGATACCCAGGCATCGATCGTTCCGCTTGTGTCGCTCCCCACCAACGGGACAAGAAACTCGGCAAGATCAGCGCGCGCGACCTCAGCCTGGAGTCGGTGTCCGCCTCGTTCTGTGGCGGATAGAACTCCTGCACGCGGCAGGGCAGTGCGCAGATCGTCGTGCCCAGTTGAAATGTCCAGCTGCGGCGGTAGCGGCGCGACGTCGCGGCCTCCCGTGACGAGCATGGGGATGGCCGTCGTGCGGACCCAGTCTTCCAAGCTTTCCAGTTCTTTGACCGCGATGTTCCATACCCCGGTATGCGGGCGCTGCAGCGACACCGTCGTAATGATGGAGAGAGGGATGTACTCACCCCGTGGTCCTGTCGCGAGGGTGTCGCCGACATGTAGCGGCTGTCCGCTGCCAGGCTGCGGTCGCCGTTCAAGTGGCTGAACCACAACAAGACCGGGGTGCGGTGCGTCGGGGTAGACAGCTCCGAGACGGGCCGCCGCGACGGCGGGCCGGCGATGCTTCGCGAGATTGGTGTACTCGACGAGGATCTTGAGTGGGTGCTCGTCAGAAGCGCGGCGATTGAAGGGTTGCAGGGCTCGTATGCGCTGGGCAACGGGAGCACCGGGCTGCAGAGGCGGAAGTGCACGTCTCCGGCGGTGATTGAGCCAGGACTCGAAGTCGGCAGGGCTCGTGCTGGCAGGCATCTCGATGCTGCGCGCTTCCTCAGCCATCAGGGGTCGTGCGAGAAGGTGTTCCACCTCGGCGTACACGGTGTGTTCGAGCGCAGCGCGGAGCTGAGTGAGAGCGTCTGCGACGAGGCGAGGAATCGCTTCAGGCAGAGGAGCAATCGCGGTCACGACCGCGTGTGCTTGATGACCGTCAACGACGGTCTTTAGGGAGAGGGGATCCTGGGCGGTGGTGTAGGCGTGGATCATCCGAATGACACGGTCAAGTGTCTGATCGACGTGGGCCAGTGTCGCTGCAACGTGTAGCTGGTGGTCCGGCAACCAGGTGTAGTCCGTGGCTGTGAGACTCATGGGTCCTGAACCTAACGGTGAGAAATGGTTGGTGTTCCATCGCTGGCAGACAGCGCTAGCGCAGGTTTTCAAGCCGAGCGAGCAGCCCTGCGGCAATAGCAACTGCAACAGCGTCGGCGCGTGTCCAGCCGGCGGCGAGGCCGGTTACCGGGGGGCGAGCATGATGGTCAGGGAGACCGCGTTGTGGACATGGAGCTGGTCGGCTCCGTTCTGCTGCGCGATCGAGCTGGCGTCGGTGGCGAGGTGCGCGTAGATGTGGGGGGCAGGTTCTTCGTCTAGGGCGAGGGCGAGCGGGCGAGTGATCTCCCGGGCAATCCATCCGAGGGAGACGCCCTGGTGCTGGACCTGGATGGCGTTCGGGTCGGACTCGTTGCTGGGGTCGCGGACGAGGTCTAGGGCGGTTCCGGCCCGCAGTTGCGCGAGGTAGGCGCCGTTGCCGCTGTGGCGGACGCCGCGCAGGGGGCAAGTGAAGGTCCCTTTGCCGCTGAGGATTGCGGCCTGGGTGGCGCGGGGGCTGCGGCGTTCGGTGCTGCGGATGAGAAGGCGGGCCGTGTCGGGGTCGGTGAGCGTGGTGATCTCTTCGGTGGTCAGCTGACTGAGCCAGTCGAGGAATTGTCGGAAGGTCGGCTCTGGGTACGGGCAGTTGGCGGCGAGGGTGGTCGCGGTGGCGCGGTCGTGGATGCCGATGCTGGAGGCGTAGCAAGCCGCGGGGCTGCCGACTCCATATTTGATCATGGCGGGGAGCGCGGCCAGGTGGCCCTCGGCAGCGACGCCGCGCCGGAGTTCGAGGAGCTGGAGCAGCGCGGAGACGACCCAGGCGAGGTCCTGGACGATGATCTTGTCGATCGCGCTGATTGTCGCGGTGATGTCGAGGGTGAGCAGTCGTCCGTGGTGCGTCTGGTGGAGGTCGGTTGCCGGGATTCCGGCAATCCAGTCGGTGGCCAGGGGTATCAGCGCGGGGGCGGCGACCTTTTTCTGACGGATGCCGCGCTGGACTTCGTGCACGTCGGTGGCGAGGGCCAGGATGAGCAGCTGCAGGTCGGGCCAATGCGCGAGGGTGAGCAGTTCGGGACGTACGTCGAGGACGGTCTGGATCTGCTCCGCGGCGGCGAGTGCGTCGATGCCGCCCTGGACGCTGAGGCCAGAGCGGACGATCGCGGCACGCGCGGGTCGGTCGGACAGGCGTTGGGCGATGGCGGCGACGCGGCGGGCGGAGTAGCGGGCCAGCGGGGCCAGGGAGTAATTTCGAGCGCCGAGTTGGTGGCCTGCGAGGGTGTCGCCGAGGAGCGTCTGCGCGGCCTGCTCGAGGAGGTGCTGGTCGGGGGTGTCGACGACCTCCTCGGCGAGCAAGGTCAGGAGCTGGATGTCCAGTCCTTCGGCCCACTCGGCCAGTCGCCCGCCGGTGGGGTCGGGCAGGTCCAGCGCGGTGAGGTCCTCGCCGGCCTCGGGCCGGTGGCCGAGGCGGGCGGTGACCAGCTCGAAGTAGAGCGAGGCAAGCGTGGATTCGACCGGTTCGATCTTGTTGCGGTCCAGGTAGCGGCGGCGCAGGTCCTGGGCGGCTCTGGCGTCCTTGGCGATCAGGACGACGTGGCCTTCGGTCTCCCGTCCGGCCCGTCCGGCCCGTCCGGCGGTGTTCCAGAAGTCGCGGACGCTGACTCTGTCGTTCTCGCCGCGCCAGGTGTCGGGCACGAGAACGGTCTTGGTGGGCAGGTTCATGCCCTGGGACAGGGTGCTCGTCGCGCACAGGACCCGGAGCGCCCCGTTGCGGTAGGCGCGCTCAAGGCAGTTGCGGACGGCCTGCGGGACCTCGGCGTGGTGGTAGGCGTAGCCCATAAGGACCATGGCTGTGAGTTCGTGGCTGGTGCCGATGTGTCGGCCGATCTCGGCGGAGGCTTCCAAGCGCCGCTGGACGACCTCGGCGCTGAAGGACCCGTCCGTGGTGCCGAGTTTCGGTGCACCCTCTTTGTCCAGGGCGTCGCCCAGAGCCTTGGCGGCGGCGCGGGCCTTGATCTTGGTGGGCTGAGCGATGAGGACGGGGCCGAGCCGGTCGAAGTGCAGGGCCAGGGCTGCGGCGACGTCCTTGGGTGCGCTGGGGAAGAGGTTGACGCGCTTTTTGTGCCGGGTCAGGACTCGAGGAAGGAAGAACTCGTCGTTGCCTTCGTTGCCGTAGTCGATGGCGCCCTGTTGTCCGTCGGCGTCGCGGCCGCGCCAGGAGAAGACGCCCATCCTCAGGCGAGAGGGCGACCAGTTGATGCTGGCCAGGTTGGCGGCATCCGCGTCGGGGTCGAGCCAGCGGGCGAGGTCCTCGCCGTTGGGCAGGACCGCGGAGAGCAGCAGGAGGCGGGCGGCCGGGGTGGCACGGCGGATACGGGTCAGCAGCATCTCCAGGCGCAGTCCGCGCTCGGAGCGGTCGATGGCGTGGCCCTCGTCGACCAACACCAATGCGAGGCGTGCCGCCAGTTCGGGCATATTACGCAGCAGCAGGTCGAGCTTTTCGCTGGTGACGACGAGGACATCGGTGAAGTCCAGGAGCTGCATCTCGTAGCGGACGTGCTCGGCGCCGCCGAAGAGCGAGGAGACCCTCAGACCGAGCAGTTCGAGGCTCTCGGCCAGGTGCCGCTCCACTTGTGCGGCGAGGGCGCGGGTGGGGACGACGTAGACGGCGAGCCGGGGGACGAGCCACCAGCGGTTCTCGTCGCCGGCCCGGGGGGCGAGGGCGTGGAGGATGGCCCACTCGGCGATGTGGGTCTTGCCCGCCGAGGTGGGCATGGTCACCGCCATGTTCCGCGCTGCGGCATCGACCAGGCCGGCCTCCAGGGCGGCGCGTTGGGAGGGCCACACCTGGATGACGG